>NZ_JBYSXL010000129.1:0-7072 GCF_058782155.1 Methylobacterium sp. FW306-05-D | reverse complement strand
CCTCGAGACTCCCCACGGAGGCTCGAGGCCGGGACGCCGTTCCGTGCTCCTCGGCGAAAGAATCCCGGTCCATGTCCCGCTCCCTCGCGGCCGCCCTGCGCGCGCTCGCCCTCCTGGTCGCCCTCGCGCTCCCGGCGCTCCTGGCGTCCCCCGCCCTGCCCGTCCTGTCCGGGCCCGCCCGCGCCCACGAGGGCCACGACCACGGCGCGGAGGCGCCGCCGGCCCCGGCCGCCACCGCGCCGCGGGCGGAGGCCGTCTCCGAGCGCTTCGAACTCGTCGCCGTGGTGCAGGGCACCGACCTCGTGCTCTACCTCGACGCCTTCGCCACCAACGCCCCCGTCCCGGAGGCGAGCGTCGCCGTGATGACCCCGGAGGGCCGGCGCAAGGCCGCCCGGACGGCGCCCGGCACCTACCGGCTCGCGGCCCCCTGGCTCGCGACCGGGGACGACCACGACCTCGTGGTCGGCGTCTCCGCCGAGGGCCGCACCGACCTCCTCGACCTCGACCTCCACCTGCCCGCGCCGGCGGAGGTCCCGGCCGCCGGGCCTTCGGCCCAGGGGGCCGCCACCCTGGCCGACCGCCTCGCCCGGCAGAACCCGGCGGCGCTGGCGGCCGGGGGCTTCCTGCTGGGACTCGCGGCGTTCGCCCTGGCGCGCCGGCGGCGGGGGGGTCCGGTCCTGGTCGGTCTCCTCGCGGTCGGGGCGACTTTGGGGCTCGCCCTCTTCCTCGGCGGCGGCGCGCAGGCGCACGAGGGCCACGGGCCCGACGCGTCGGAGCCGCCGGTCACCCCGGCGGCGCTGACCGGCGGCACCCTGATGGAGCGGGCGCGCCGCCTGCCCGACGGCTCGGTCTTCGTGCCGAAATCGCTCCAGCGCCTGCTCGCCCTGCGCACCGGCCTGACGGCGCAAGCCTCCGTCACCCGCAGCGCCGAGCTGCCGGGCCGGATCATCCCCGACCCGAACGCCAGCGGCGTGGTGCAATCCTCCGTGGGTGGCCGGCTCGCCCCGCCGGAGCGGGGCTTCCCCCGCCTCGGCACGCGGGTGGCCCGCGGCGACGTGCTCGCCACCGTGACCCCGCCGGTCCAGGCGGTGGACGTCTCCGACATGCGCCAGCGCCAGGGCGAGCTCGACCAGCAGATCGCCATCCTGGAGCGCCGGGTCGGGCGCTTCGAGCGGCTCTCCACCACCGGCGCGGTGGCGCAGACCCAGCTCGACGACGCCCGCTCGGAGCTCGGCGGCCTGCGGGACCGCCGCGCCGCCCTCGACGCCATCCGGCGCGAGCCCGAATCCCTCGTCGCCCCCGTCGACGGCGTGATCGCCGAGGCGAACGCGGTGGCGGGCGCCATGGCGGCCCCCGGCACCGTGGTCTACCGGATCGTCGATCCGAGCAAGCTCTGGGTCGAGGCCCTGAGCTTCGAGGCGCTGGCCGAGGGCGCCCGCGCCACCGCGCGGCTCGGCGACGGCGGCACCCTGCAGCTCGCCTATCGCGGCACGGGCCTCGCCGACCGCAACCAGGCGGTCCCGGTCCAGTTCGCGATTCAAGGCGACGGGCGCGGCCTGCGGCTCGGCCAGTTCGTCACCGTGCTGGCTCCTATCGGCTCGGCCAAGCCCGGCCTGCCGGTGGCGCGCTCCGGCGTCGTGCGGGCGGAGGGCGGCAGCCTCGTCTACGAGCATGTCAGCGCCGAGCGCTTCATGGGCCGCCCGGTGCGGGTGGCGCCGCTGGATGCCGACCGGATGCTGGTGGAGGACGGGATCGCGGCCGGGCACCGCATCGTCGTCCAGGGCGCCGAGCTCCTCGACCAGATCCGCTGAGAGGAGCCCCCGATGTTCGAAGCCATCGTCGCGCAGTCCCTGCGCAACCGCCTGCTCGTCGTGGCGCTCGCCGCCGCCCTGGTGCTGACCGGGCTCCTCGCCCTCACCCGCCTGCCCGTGGACGTGCTGCCGGACCTCAACCGCCCCACCGTCACGGTGATGACGGAGGCCGAGGGGCTCGCGCCCCCGGAGGTCGAGCAGCGCGTCACCTACCCGATCGAGACCCGGATGAACGGCCTGCCCGGCGTCACCCGGGTGCGCTCGGTCTCGGGCATCGGCCTGTCCATCGTCACCGTCGAGTTCGCCTGGGACGCCGACCTGTACCGGGCCCGCCAGTTCGTGGCCGAGCGTCTGGCGCTGGCCCGCACCGAACTCCCCGCCGCCGTGATGCCCCAGATGGGGCCGGTCTCGTCGATCATGGGCGGCATCCTGCTGGTGGCGGTGACCTCCGAGACCGCGAGCCCGATGAGCCTGCGCGAGACCGCCGACTTCACCATCCGGCCTCGCCTCCTGGCGATCCCGGGGGTGGCGCAGGTCATCCCCATCGGCGGCGAGGTGCGCCAGTTCCGGGTGGCGCCGAACCCCGCCGCCATGCGGGCGCTGGGCGTCAGCCACGCCGCCCTGACCCAGGCGCTCGAAGGCTTCGGCACCAATGCGGGCGGCGGCTTCACCGATGCGGGCGCCCGCGAGGTGCTGATCCGCGCCATCGGCCGGACCATCGACCTCGACGACCTGCGCAACCTCGTGGTGGGCACGCCCGCGGGTCCGGTCTACCTGCGCCAGGTGGCCGAGGTGGATTTCGCGCCCCGCCCCCGGCGCGGCGACGGCGGCTACATGGGCCAGTCCGCCGTGATCGTCTCGGTGGAGAAGCAGCCGGGCGTCGACACCGTGCGGCTGACCAAGACCGTGGCGGACGCGCTGGGCCAGCTCGGCCCCAGCCTGCCGCCCGGGATCAAGGCCGACAAGGTGCTGTTCCGGCAGGCGGATTTCATCGAGACCTCCCTGCACAACGTGGTGCAGGTGCTGCTGGAGGCCGTGGCCGTGGTCGCCGTGGTGCTGTTCGCCTTCCTGATGAACGCGCGCACCACCCTGATCTCGCTGACCGCGATTCCCGTCTCGATCCTCGCCACGGCGGCGATCTTCTCCGCGCTCGGGCTGTCCATCAACACGATGACGCTCGGCGGGCTGGCCATCGCCATCGGCGAGCTCGTCGACGACGCGGTGGTGGATGTGGAGAACATCCTGCGGCGCCTGCGCGAGAACCGGCAAGAGAACCTGAATGGGGGCGCGCCCCGCTCGGCCTTCGCGGTGATCGTGGCGGCCTCCAACGAAGTCCGCTCGGGCATCGTCTACGCGACCGTGATCATCTGCCTCGTCTTCGTGCCGCTCTTCGCCCTCTCGGGCATCGAGGGCCGGCTCTTCGCGCCGCTGGGGCAGGCCTACATCATCGCGATCCTGTCGAGCCTCCTCGTGTCCCTGACCCTGACCCCGGCCCTGGCCTCCTGGCTGCTGCCCGGCCTCAAGGGCCTGGAGGCGCCGGAGGGCCGGCTGATCCGCGGGCTCAAGGCGGGGAACGCCCGGCTGGTGGGCTTCGCCTTCGGCCACCAGCGTCTCGTGATGGCCGGCGCCGTGGCCGGCGTCGCCGTCGCGGCCTTCGCCGCCACCACCCTGCCGCGGGCCTTCCTGCCGCAGTTCAACGAGGGCTCCTTCACCGTCAACCTCGCCTTCACGCCGGGCATCTCGCTCGCCGAGTCGAGCCGGATCGGCGCCATCGCGGAGGGGCTGGTGCTCGACATCCCGGAGGTGGACCGGGTCGGGCGCCGCACCGGCCGGGCCGAGCTCGACGAGCACGCCGAGGGCGTCCACTCCACCGACCTCGAGATCGGCATGAAGCCAGGTGGGCGCCCCCGCGAGGCGATCGTGGCGGACTTGCGCGCCCGCCTCGGGGTGCTGCCGGTCTCGGTCAATATCGGCCAGCCGATCTCGCACCGCCTCGACCACATGCTCTCGGGGGTCCGGGCCGAGATCGCCCTGAAGCTGTTCGGCGAGGACCTCGACGGCCTGCGCCGAACCGCCGACGCTCTCAAAGCGGAGTTCGAAAAAATCCCCGGCATCGCCGATCTCGCCATCGAGAAGCAGGTCCGCATCCCGCAGCTCGAGGTCCGGGTCGATTCCGGCCGCGCCGCCCTCTACGGCGTCGCCCCCGGCGCCGTGGTCGAGGCGGTGAGCCGGCTGGCCAACGGGCGGGTGGTCTCCACCCTGGTCGACGGCCTGCGCCGCTACGACGTCGCCCTGCGGCTGCCGGAATCCGGCCGCTCGGTGGCGGCCCTGCGCGAACTCCTCATCGAGACGCCCACCGGCTGGGTCCCGGCCCATGCGCTGGCCGACATCACCGAGCGCGACGGGCCCAACCAGATTCTTCGCGAAAACGGCCGGCGCAGGCTGGTGGTGCAGGCCAACACCCAGGCAGGCGCCGACGGCTCGGCCGTGGCCGCCGCCATGGCCGCGACCCTGGCGCGGACCACCCTGCCCCAGGGCATCACCGCGAATCTCGAGGGCGCGTTCCAGGCGCAAGGGGAGGCGACCCGCACCATCGGACTCCTCAGCCTCGTCTCGCTGGCCCTGGTCTTCGCCCTGCTGGCGAGCCGCTACCGCTCCGGCGTGCTGGCGCTGATCGTCATGGGCAACGTGCCGCTGGCGCTGATCGGCAGCGTCGCGGCGCTCTTCGTCGCGGGGCTGCCCCTCTCGGTGGCATCGATGATCGGCTTCGTGACCCTCACCGGCATCGTCGCCCGCAACGGCATCCTGAAGATCAGCCACATCCTGAATCTGGGCCTGACCGAGGGCCTGCCCTTCGGACCGGCCCTGGTGCTGCGGGCCAGCAGCGAGCGGCTGGTGCCGGTGCTGATGACGGCGCTCGCCGCCGGCATCGCCCTGGTGCCGCTCCTCGTCGACGGCACGGCGCCGGGCAAGGAGATCCTCCACCCCGTCGCCGTGACGATCTTCGGCGGCCTGTTCAGCGCCACCCTGCTGGACGCGGCGCTCACCCCCGTCCTGGTCCTACGCTTCGGCCGGGGCGCCTTCGCCCGCCTCCAGGCGGCGCAGGCGCCGTCGGCCGATCCTGCCCCGGGCGCCCCCGCCCCGGCCCTGTTCTAAGTTCCACGGAGATGAACCCCATGAAGACCGCGACCGCCTGCCTCGCCGCCCTCGCCCTCCTCGCCCTGACGGGCACCGCCCCGGCCCATGAGGATCACCCCGCGGGGGACGGCCACGACCACGGCCACGGCACGCCGGGCCACTCGCACACGGAAAAGCCCGCCGGCGCGGCGAAGCCCGGGGCCGCCTCGCCCTCCACCCGGGCGTTCCAGGACGCCGCCATGCGCATGCACGGCGACATGGAGATCCGCTATTCCGGCGACGTCGACCGCGACTTCGCCGCCGGCATGATCCCGCACCACGCGGGCGCCATCGCCATGGCGCGGGTCGCCCTGCAATACTCGAAGGACCCGGAGGTCCGGGCGCTGGCCGAGAGCATCATCAAGGCGCAGGACACCGAGATCGCGCAGATGCGGGCCATCCTGGCGCGCAAGGAGGCGGAGGCCAAGGCGGCGGAGGCCAAGGCGGCTGGGCGCTGAGGCGCCCCCTGGTCGGACCCCGCGGCGGTTCTATCTGGAGCCTTTCCAGACAAGCCGGCCGGAGGTGTCCCCCGCATGAGCTTTTCCATCACGCTGACCGTGAACGGCGTGGCCCGCAGCATCGTCCTGGAGGATGCGCGCGTCACCCTCCTCGACCTGCTGCGCGAGCGCCTCGACCTCACCGGGGCCAAGAAGGGCTGCGACCGGGGCCAGTGCGGCGCCTGCACCGTCCTCCTCGACGGCGTCCGGGTGAATGCCTGCCTGGCGCTGGCCGTCAGCCACGACGGGGCCGCGATCACCACGATCGAGGGTCTCGCCGCGGGCGACGCCCTGCACCCGGTCCAGGCCGCCTTCCTCGAGCATGACGGCTTCCAGTGCGGCTTCTGCACGCCGGGCCAGATCCTCAGCGCGGTCGGGCTGATCCAGGAGGGCCAGACCGGGGGCGACCCCGAGCGCGTGCGCGAGGGCATGAGCGGGAATCTCTGCCGCTGCGGGGCCTATGCGGGCATCACGCAAGCCGTGCTCAGCGCCCACACGGCGATGACGGGGCCGGACGTCCTGCCCGGCCGCCAGCTCGCGGAGGATGCGGCGTGAAGGCCTTCGATTACATCCGCGCGACCAGCGTCGCCGAGGCGGTGGCGGCCGCCGCCCGGCCCGGCGCCGCCTATCTCGCCGCCGGCACCAACCTCGTCGACCTGATGAAGGGCGGGATCAGCCGGCCCGACACGCTGGTGGACATCACCCGCCTGCCCGGCCTCGACCGGATCGAGCGCGGCGCCGACGGGTCGACCCGGATCGGCGCCCTGGTGCGCAACGCCGCCCTGGCGCACGACGCGACCATGGCCCAACGCTACCCGGCGCTGGCCGAAGCCCTGCTCTCGGGGGCCTCGGGCCAGCTGCGCAACGCCGCCACCACCGCCGGCAACGTGCTGCAGCGGACCCGCTGCCCATATTTCTACGACACCGCCAGCGCCTGCAACAAGCGCGACCCCGGCGCCGGCTGCGCCGCGCTGGGCGGCGTCACCCGGAGCCACGCGGTGCTCGGCTGGAGCGAGCACTGCATCGCCACCCATCCGTCGGACTTCTGCGTGCCGCTGGCGGCGCTCGACGCCAGCGTCGAGATCGCGGGCCCCGGCGGCACCCGCTCCGTGCCCCTGGAGGCCTTCCACCGCCTGCCGGGCGACACGCCTCAGCGCGAGACCGTGCTGGAGCCGGGCGACCTCGTCGTCGCCGTCACCCTGCCGCCCGAGGCGGAAGCCTTCGCCGGCCACAGCCGCTACCTCAAGGTCCGCGAGCGCACCTCCTACGCCTTCGCGGTGGTCTCGGCGGCCGTCGGCCTGCGGATGGACGGGGACCGGATCGGGCAGGCCCGCATCGCGCTGGGCAGCGTCGCCCTGAAGCCCTGGCGGGCCCGTGCGGCGGAGGACCTGCTGGCCGGGGCCGCCCCCACCCCCGAGGCCTTCGCGAAGGCGGCCGAGGCGGCCCTGGCCGAGGCCAGGCCCTCGGGCGACAACGCCTACAAGATCGCGCTCGCCCGCCGCATCGTGGTGCGCGCGCTCACCCTGGCGGCCGCCGGCACCCCGGACCGCGTCCCCGCGCTCCCGGCCAGCCCGTTCGCGCCGAACC
>NZ_JBYSXL010000128.1:0-7149 GCF_058782155.1 Methylobacterium sp. FW306-05-D | reverse complement strand
GGGCACAGGGGGACGGGGGATGCGGACACGGGTGGGCGGCCCCGCCGCCGTGTCCGGCGCGGGCTCGCGATGGCGGGAGACGCGGGACGCCGCGAAACCACGGGAAGACAATGAAGACCGGTTCCCCGGCGTCCCTGGACCCGGCCCCGGAGGGCCGAACCCGTCACGTCACGGCGTCTTGCCTACGGCGCCGGCGACTCGGCTTGTGGCGGCCCTCCTCCGATGCCCCGATCCCTCGCGGGATCGCCGCACCGGCGGCCGGCTGATCATGGCTCCAGGCCCCGGACCCGCCTCGTAGTGGGCGGGCCGTCCGTTGTCTGGGGGTGCCCCAGGAGACGGGCCGCCGAAGCGGCCTCCTGCCGGAACACCTTGCGTCGCGCGGTGCGGCCCGGGGCGATGGCGAAACCGGGCCATCGACGCGGGCGCCGTCTCCTCCTCCCAAACCCGCCGGCCCGGTCCGCCGGCGGGCCTCCCGGTGGGGGAGGCGAGTGGCGGTACGAAATCACAAACTAGGAATATTGTCAATGTTTTTCGGCTGACGAACGATGTCGACCCCGGCCTTGCCCGCCGCCGCGCGGGGTCGGGCAGGACATTCCCGATCCTGGCACCGCCCAAGGTCTCGGCACTCTGCAGAATCTCTGCACCCGGCAGGGACCTCGCACCCGGCAAGGTCTCGGCGATTCGCGAACGCCCGGTGCCGTGCCTGGCCGGCACCCTTCACCGACGGCCTCCCTTGGCTGTCGTTCCGATGCGCCTGTTCCGGCGGCTCGGCGCGCGCCGACGACGGGGAGAGCGGAATGCGGCGGTGGTGACGCTCGCCGGGTCACGCGACTCCAGCGCGACGGGAACCGTCGCCGTCACGGGTTATCACTGTACGAAAACCTACAATGTAATCAGCTTCCGGAACCGACCCGTTGCCGGGTATTTTTCAAGATGTCGTCTCATCAGTGAGCGAATCTATCATGTCAAACGACACATCCAAACGCGGCTTTGCATCTATGGACGATGACAAGCAGCGCGAGATTGCCAGTAAGGGTGGACAGGCGTCCGGCGGCAACTTCGCCAATGACCCCGAACGCGCGTCCGAAGCTGGACATAAGGGTGGTCAAGCTTCCGGTGGCAACTTCGCGAACGATCGCGAAAAAGCCGCCGAGGCCGGTAGAAAAGGCGGTCAGAGTTCGTAGGGTCGTCCGAATCCTGGGTCGACCCTGACGATCGACCAAGCACTAGCATCGGAGAGTGGGGGGTCCGACCCACTTTCCGATGTGGCGTTCGGTCGAGGGCCGCGCCGGAAGGCGAGCCCTGTCGGCTCAGGGAGAGCCGGTTCCCCCGACCTCCTCAGATCGGAAATCACTCCACCAGATTAGCACGTGTTCACACAGCCTGGTCCCGGAGCGCCCCACTGAACAGTCCGCGTCGTGGCGATGGACAAGGCAACTCCGCAAGACTGGAATACAGCCGGTCTGCTTCTGGACGAGATATGTGTTGAACCGGTCGTCCGGTGTGGATCAGATGCGGCGGAGGCACCCACACTCGCAATTTCGAGATACAAAGCTTTACTAACTTGGGAGCAATCCCGTTCGTTGGTAGCTTTCGATCATATGGTCGAACAGCTCAACGTTCGAACGGCTGCGAGCGATAATCTGCGCTCCGGCTACAGCAGCATAAATGGCGCACGCTCTTAATTCACCCTCGCCTGGCGAGGCGAGTTTGGCAGCGACCAAATGCTTGCATAGCCAAGCCGTATTAACGTCGGCAAAAGTTTGCACCTCCTTCAACACTGGCTCGGGCAACTCGTCATGTTCCGTCGCCATGAAGCTGCTCAGGCACATGCGATTGCCGCGCTCCAGGGATGACCGAAAGATACTCGGGTATCGCTGCAACGCTTCGGTTGGGCTTCGGGCATTCGTTGAAATGGCTTCGAGATCGCGTGCGATGTCTTCCCAATAGCGCCGTGCAACGGCCTCGCCGAGGAGAGCCTTGGTGGCGAAGTGGTAGTTGATGCTGGCAGCCTTGATGCCGACGGTCTCTGCAAGGTCGCGGTAGTTGAGGCCGCCGTAGCCATAGGCCATCGCCGCCTCCCGGGCGGCCACGAGAATGGCCTCCTTCACATTCGCTTTCGACGTCGCTGCCATGGTCCATCTCCGTCTGTCATATGGCAGACAGGGGTTGACGGCACAAGATCCCCGCTCTAGCTCCGTGTCTGTCATCTGACAGACAGACTGATAATCTCGAAAGCGAGAAGACGATGTCCGACAAGCTCAGCCTCTTCACCTCCCCCTCGGCCTTCCCCAATCCGCAGCGCCTGCGAATCTTCATGCACGAGAAGGGCATCGCCGACCGCTTCGACGAGACGATCTACGATATGTCGCCGGTGGGCGAGCAGCGGGGGTGGAGGCACCTGAAGATGAACCCCTGGGGCGAGACGCCAACCCTCGCGCTCGCCGATGGTTCTTACCTGAGCGAAACCTCTGCCATCGCCCGCTATCTCGACGACACGTTCGAGGGCCGCAAGATCATGGGGGCGACGGCCCATGAGCGCGGTCTCGATCAAATGTGGGACAGCCGGGTGTGGGTGCACATCCTCTACCCTATCGTCACCGCCTTCCACGTCCTGCATCAGGGATTGGGCCCGAAGCTCGAGCTGACCAGCAACCCGGCTTGGGGCGAGCATTCACGTAAGGTGGCGCTGGCGCATGCCAGTCTCGTAGACCGGCATCTCGCGGATGGCCGCGATTGGCTGCTGGGTGGCGATCAGCCGACGTTCTCCGACATCACGTTGGCGACGGCGATTGCGTTCTCCAAGTTCCCCGTCAACGCCACCCCGCTCGATGAGCGGTTCGAACATCTCGATGCCTTCTGGCGGCGCTGGCAGGCTCGACCGACCTTCGTCGCCGCCTATGCCGACCGTAGCAGCGGTGTGCCGGAGATCGACAATCGCCCATGAGCGTTCGGCGGCCGGGCTTGGCAAACGCCCGACCGCAAGGCTGCCCTGACCGACTTTGGGCGGCGTTTTGCGATGGCTGCTTTGGAGATGCGATCGCGAAGGTCCCCACGACCGGCACGGGGTCGATTGCGGATCGACCCCGTGCCGGTCGTGGGTGGCAGGGGCGGACACCGCCGTCGCGCCCGCTCACGACCCTCGGAAGGGTCGCGTCCCTGCAGCTTGACGGGCCCCGGTCCTCCGCCAGAGCCGAGCCTCGTGACAGCCTGTGCCGGGGCGGTCACGAGGGCGCTCAGGCGGCCGTACGAGGACCGCAGATGACGGTCACGGCCGCGTCCACCACCTGCACCAGGGCATCCCGATCGGACCCGGTTCGCGCTCTGATCGCCAGCGTCTGCAGCATGCCCGAGGCGACGATCGCGGCCGAAGCCGGATCGACGCCCTCGCGCAATTCGCTCGCCGAACGCCGGAAGCGTTCCTCGAAGACCGCATCGACGTCAGTCACGTAAGCTGCCGCGATGGCGCGGGTGGCGCTATCGCGCAGCGCTTCGGTCACCGCCGTGCACACGACGAAGCAGCCGCGCGCGCCCACAGTCCCGGCGAGCGTGTTCTCGGCCGCCTCGATCAGGAAGGACGCGAGGGTGTCCCGCAGGGGGCCATCGGTCTCCAAGCGCTGCCTGATCCCCTCCACCGACCAGGCGACGGTCTCCGTGAGCGCGCGCAGGTAGAGCGCGTGCTTGTCGCCGAAGGCGGCATAGAGGCTCGGGCGGTTCAGGCCGGTCGCCGTGGCCAGGTCGTCGACCGACGTCGCCGCGTAGCCGTTGTTCCAGAACGCGTCCCGGGCCAACGCCAGCACCTCGGCCTCGTCGAACTTCCTCGGCCTTCCCCGCGGTCGCGCCGCGGGGGCATCCTTATTTTGTACCATCTCGCATAAAAGCCTTGACCGCCAGTTTTGTATGCGGTACGGTACATAAATCGCACCCCGGTGTCACCAAAGAAATGGAACCGGCCCCGCAGCGACCGAACGGTCGGGCGGCGGAGGGGAATGCGTGTCCTCGAATGTCTGTGGATCTGACGATGAAGCACTATCCCGTCTACGCGAATCCCTACGCCGAGATCGAAGCTGGACCGGACACCGCCCTCAAGCTCCACATGGTCGGGCTCGGCGCCAGCGCGTTCTCCAAGCATGTGCCCAGCTTCTCCCCGTTCGTCGCGAAGCTGGATGCGTATCTGCGCCTGTTCGACATTCCCCATGAGATCGTCGCGGAGCCGGTTCCGGACGTGGGGCCGCGCGGAAAGGTGCCGTTCGTCAGCGTCGGCAACACGCGGCTGGCCGATTCCGACCTCATCGTCGGCTACCTGAAGCGGACGCAGGGCGACCCCGACGCCGCTCTGACGCCGGCGCAGCAGGCGGTGGGCCATCTGGTCCAGCGCACCCTGGAGGACCACCTCTACTGGATCATCATCTACTACGAGTTCTTCGACGAGAACGGCTGGGATTTCATCCTGAAGGCGATGGTCGGTGATCCCACGGCGCTCCCGCAGGAGATCCAGGACGCCCTCGCCGAACGGCGCGAGGATTTCCGCAAGCGCTGCTACGACCAGGGCGTCGCGCGCTTCACGCCGGCCGAGATCGTCGAGAAGGCCGGCAAGGATCTCGATGCGATCTCGCGCATCCTCGGCGACAACCGCTACCTGCTCGGGACCGACCGCCCGACCTCGTTCGACGCGGTGCTCTTCGGCTTGACGCTGGCGATCTTCCAGGCGCGGGGGATGCACCCCGACGTAACCGATCACGCGCGGAGCATCCCCAACCTGAGCCGGTACATGCAGCGCATGCTGAAGACCTATTATCCCGAGCTCGAACCGGCCTTCCAGCCTGTCTGACCTGACGGCGTCCCCGCGTGCCGTCGTTTCGGCCTCGGGGACCCGTTTCCCGGTCCTTCCTGTCATCCGAATGCCCGGGCGCAAAGATCCGTCTCGGAGCGGACGACCCAGGTCCGCTCCCCAGCCCCGACCGAGAGTGCCGGACGGCCAACCCATCGCCACTACGCATGGCCGCTGATGGGAAGTGCCCGTGCCGATCCAGGCGGCCGGGTCGGGTCGAAGACGGAACGCCCGCTCACGACCCCAAGGTCGAAGCTCGCCGTCGATCCTCGCCGAACCCTCCGCAGCAGGGTCGAGGAACAGGTCCTCGCCATCCGAGACGAACCGGACCGACGGCGTGAGACCCGAACCCGCCCCGGCCGAACCCCAGCCGTCCCTCAGGGGCTCGGCGCCACCGGCTGGTTCGGGTCGGTGAGCTGGATCGTCCAGCTCTTCTGCTCGCCGGTATCGACCTCGTAGAACCCGTTGCGGTCGAGGCCGCGGGCGAGGCAGTCCTCGACGCCGCGGATCGTGAATTCGCGGTCCTTGGTGCACATCAGCGAGCGGCCGCTCCACTCGCCGCCGCGGGTGTAGTCCACCGCGTAGACGTAGTAGAACCGCGCCGCGAGGGAGCCCCTCAGCAGCGTCTCGCAGACCTTCGGCGCCACGTCCCACCAGCCCTCCGTGACCCAGCCCTGCGGGTCGCGGTAGCCCAGCGCGATGCCGACCTTGCTGGCGGTCTGGTTGCACATGCGCAGGTCGGCGCGGGCGGGTGCGGGGAGCAGCGCGACGGCCAGGAGGGCCACGCCCGCGAGGACCATGGACCTGCCGTTGCGCTCTGGCGTCATCGTCCCCACGCCGTCAGTCCGGGGCGCCGCGGGCGCGCCCGGCCCGGAAGGGGCGCGCCCGCGGCGTGCAATCCAGAGCCGCCGACACATCCACATTCGGCGCCACCTGCGTGTCTGGAGCCCGGGCTCCGCTGCGCGGCCCCGGGATGACGGGGTGGCGGGAAGATCTCTCGAGTCCGACGGTTCACCGCTCCCGGACAGCACGCGTCGCACCGCGCATCCCTCCCCAAAAGGGAAGGGATGCGGGGTGAGCGTGGAACCGTCGATGACCCGGGTCCGCCCGCCGGCGTTCCTAGCCGACGAGGATGATGCGGCAATCGTTGACATTGGTGCGTGTCGGACCCGGCTGAACGAGGTCGCCGATGGTGGCGAAGAACTTCGTCGAATCGTTGTCGGCCAGCATCGCGGCGGGATCGAGCCCGGCCTGGCGGGCGCGGGCCAGCGTCGTCGGGTCGACGAGGCCGCCGGCCGGATCGGTGGCCTCGCCGCGGCCGCCATCGGTGCCGTCGGTGTCGGCGGCGATGCCGAGGATGCCGGGGGCGCCGTCCAGCGCCAGGGCGAGGGCCAGGGCGTATTCCTGGTTCGGCCCGCCATGGCCCTCGCCGCGGATCGTCACCGTGAGCTCGCCGCCCGAGATGATCGCGACCTTGCGGCCGGCCTGCGCGAGGTCGAGGGCCATGCGGGCATGCTCGGCGGCGACCTCGCGGGCCTCGCCCTCGACGTCGGGTCCGAGCATCACCGGCTCGTAGCCGGCCGCGGCCGCGGCGGCGGCGGCCGCCTCCAGGGCGTCGATGGGCCGGGCGATGATGCGGTACTCGGCCCGGGCGAAGGCGGGGTCGCCGGCCTTCGGGGTCTCGTTGGCGGGATCGTTCAGCAGCGCCTTGGCGGTCTCGGGCAGGGGAATGCCGCGGCGCTCGCAGATCGCGCGGGCATCGGCCAGCGTGGTGGGATCGGGCACGGTCGGGCCGGAGGCGATCACCGCCGGGTCGTCGTGGGGCACGTCGGAGACGGCCAGCGTCAGGATCGAGCGGGCGTTGCGCGCCATCATGGCGAGGCGGCCGCCCTTGATCCGCGAGAGGTGCTTGCGCACGCAGTTGATCTCGTTGATCGGCGCGCCGGAGCGCAGCAGGGCCTTGGTGATGGACTGCTTCTCGGTGAGGGTGAGCTCCCCGGCCGGGGCGATCCAGTTGGCCGAGCCGCCGCCGGAGAGCAGCACCAGCACGTCGTCGTCCGGCCCGGCATCGGCGGCGATCTTCAGGGTATCGATGGTGGCGTCGATGCCGGCCTGGTCCGGCACCGGGTGCCCGGCCTCGACCATGCGGATCATCGGCGCCTCCTCGCCGTAGCCGTGGCGGGCGACCGCGAGGCCGACGATGCGGCTCGGATCGACGCCGTGCTCCTCCCGGTAGAACCGGCTGGCCACCGCCGCCATGCTGCCGCCGGCCTTGCCGGCGCCCAGGATGAGGAGGCGGCCGGGGCCCGGGGCGGGCA
>NZ_JBYSXL010000127.1:0-7324 GCF_058782155.1 Methylobacterium sp. FW306-05-D | reverse complement strand
CCCGCGCTCCCCGCGCCTGCCGGCCTGACGCCGCCGCCCGCCTGAGGGCGCCGCGGCCGTCCCCTCGATCCATCATCCATTCCTCGGCCGGCCGTCCGCGGACCCGCGCCATCCACGGAGTCGGCGCCCGCCCCGCGCCGTGATCGCATCCCATGCTCCTCGACCGCCTCAAGGGCGCGGAGGCCTACCGGTCCGTCCTCGCCTTTCTCGTCCGCCAGTGGCGCAGCCGCCTGCCCCTGCTCGCCGGCGTCGTCGCGGCGATCGTCGGCGCGACCCTGGCCGACGTCTTCCTGCCCCTGTTCGCCGGTCGGCTGGTCGATGCCCTCTCGCACGCCGACCGCATGGCGGCCCGCTCGGATGCGCTCTCGGCCTTCGCGGCGATGGCCGGCCTTGGGCTCCTCACCCTGGGGCTGCGCCACGTGGCCTGGGCCCTCGTGGTGCCGCTGACCCTCTCGACCATGCAGGCCGTGGCGCAGGCGGGGTTCCACCGGGTCCAGCGCCTCTCCACCGACTGGCACGCCAACAGCTTCTCGGGCTCCACCGTGCGCAAGGTCTCGCGCGGCATGTGGGCCCTCGAAGGGCTGAACGACACGCTCCTGCTGGAACTGCTGCCGGCCTTCGTGGTGCTGCTCGGCACCATGGTCCTGCTCGGCCTGCAATGGCCCGTCATGGGCCTGGTGATCGGCCTGGGCTCGCTGATCTATCTCGGCATCGTCGTGATGCTCGCCACCCGGGTCATCGCGCCCGCGGCCCAACTCTCCAACGTCTGGGATTCCCGCCTCGGCGGCGCGTTGAGCGACGCCGTCGGCGCCAACGCGGTGGTGAAGGCCTTCGGGGCGGAGGCCCGCGAGGATGCGCGCCTCGGCCGGCTGCTGGGCAAGTGGAACCGGCGCACCCACCGGACCTGGATGCGGATCACCTGGAGCATCACCGCGCAGTTCGCGCTGCTCCTCGTTCTGCGTACGGCCATCGTCGGGACGGCCCTCTGGCTCTGGTGGACCGGGGCGGCGAGCCCCGGCGACGTCGCCTACGTGCTCACCACCTACTTCGTGGTGCACGGCTACCTGCGGGACATCGGCGGTCACATCAACCGGGTCCAGCGCGGCGTCAACGAGATGGAGGAACTGGTCGCCCTCGAGGCCGAGCCCTACGGCGTCGCCGACCGGGCCGGCGCCACGGCGCTCGCGATGCGGAACGGAGACCTTCGCTTCGAGCGGGTGACCTTCCACTATGCCGGGCACGAAACGCCGCTCTACCGCGACCTGTCGGTGCACATCCCGGCCGGGCAGCGGGTCGGCCTCGTCGGCCGATCGGGCTCGGGCAAGACCACCTTCGTCAAGCTGGTGCAGCGCCTCTACGACGTCACCGGCGGCAGCGTCTGCATCGACGGGCGCGACGTCTCCGGGGTGACGCAGGCGAGCTTGCGCGCGCACATCGCCATCGTGCCGCAGGAGCCGGTGCTGTTCCACCGGTCGCTCGCCGAGAACATCGCCTATGCGCGCCCCGGCGCCTCCCCGGAGGCGATCGCGCAGGCGGCGCGCCTCGCCAACGCGCACGATTTCATCGCCCGCCTGCCGAAGGGCTACGCCACGCTTGTGGGCGAGCGCGGCGTCAAGCTCTCCGGGGGCGAGCGCCAGCGGGTCGCGCTCGCCCGCGCCTTCCTGGCCGATGCGCCGATCCTGATCCTCGACGAGGCCACCTCCAGCCTCGATTCGGAATCGGAGGCGCTGATCCAGGAGGCGATGGAGCGGCTGATGCGCGGGCGCACGGCCATCGTCATCGCGCACCGCCTCTCCACCGTGCGGGCCCTGGACCGCATCCTCGTCTTCGAGAGCGGCCGCATCGTCGAGGATGGCAGCCACGACGACCTGCTCGGCCGCCCGGAGGGGCGCTACCGCGCTTTGTTCGAGCGCCAGGCCGGCGGGGTGGTGGAGGCGTGAAGGCGGTGTCGACGCCGCGATTCAGGCCGCGCCGTAGACCCGCTTCGCCCGCGCCTCGAAGGCGTCGGTGAACTTGCGGAAGGCCCGGTCGAACATCGTCCCCATGAGCAGGCCGAGCGTTCGGCTCTTGAACTCGTAGGTGATGAAGAAATCGACGGTGCAACCGCCCCCCTCGCCCTCCTTGAACATCCAGCGGTTCTCGAGGTGGCGGAACGGGCCGTCGATGTATTCGGCGACGATGCGCAGGTTCTCGGGATCGAGGGTGACCCGCGTGGTGAAGCGCTCGCGGATCGCCTTGTAGCCGACGCCCATCTCCGCCACGAGCACCTCCGTGCCGTCCGCCCCCGGCTGGCGCCGCAGCACGCGCAGGGATTCGCACAGGGGCAGGAAGTCCGGGTAGCGCTCCACGTCGGCCACGAGGTCGTACATCTGGCGCGGCGAGTGCCGCACCGCGCGGTTGATCCGGAATGAGGGCATCGAGACTCTAGGTGTTGGCGATGCGGGCGAGACGGGCCGCCTTCAGCTTTGCGAAATCCTCTCCGGCGTGGTGGGAGGAGCGGGTCAGGGGCGTCGCCGAGACGAGCAGGAAGCCCTTGGTGTAGGCGGTGGTCTCGAGGCCCTTGAACTCGTCCGGGGGCACGAAGCGCACCACCTCGTGGTGCTTCTTGGTCGGCTGGAGATACTGGCCGATGGTCAGGAAGTCGACGTCGGCCGAGCGCAGGTCGTCCATGAGCTGGACCACTTCGTTCCGCTCCTCGCCCAGGCCCACCATGATGCCGGACTTGGTGAAGATGGTCGGGTCGAGCTCCTTCACCCGCTGCAGCAGCCGAACCGAGTGGAAGTAGCGGGCACCCGGGCGGACCGTGAGGTAATTGCCCGGCACGGTCTCCATGTTGTGGTTGAACACGTCGGGCCGGGCCGCGACCACGACCTCCAGGGCGCCGGGTTTGCGCAGGAAGTCCGGGGTCAGAACCTCGATGGTGGTGGCGGGGCTGCGCGCCCGGATCGCCCGGATGGTGCGGGCGAAGTGCTCGGCGCCCCCGTCGGCGAGGTCGTCCCGGTCCACCGAGGTGATCACCACGTGGTGCAGGCCGAGCTTGGCCACCGAATCCGCGACCTTGTCGGGCTCGCCCGCGTCGAGGCCCTCGGGCAGGCCGGTGCGCACGTTGCAGAAGGCGCAGGCCCGCGTGCAGGTGTCGCCCATGATCATGAAGGTGGCGTGCTTCTTCTCCCAGCACTCGCCGATGTTGGGGCAGCCCGCCTCCTCGCAGACCGTGACGAGGCCGTGCTCGTGGACGATCTTGCGCGTATCCTCCCAGCCCTTCGAGCCGGGCGCCTTGACGCGAATCCAGTCTGGCTTGCGCTGGATCGGCTTGTCGGGCCGGTGCGCTTTCTCGGGGTGGCGCGGGCGCTGATCGTTGCGGAGGAGGTCGAGGACGACGGCCATGACATTCCACGGGATTCGCCCGCGACAGGCCGGCGTATCCTCCGACTTAAGCCGTGACGCCCCCGTCCGCAAACCCGCCGCGACGGGATGGCGCGACAGGAAAGAAAGTTCGTAAGGCTCTTTCCCTGATTACCACGCGGCTGCTTACGTTCTAGAAATTCTAGTCTAGGTTGTCACGCGGCTGCTCGAGTGAGGTACTATTTCTGCACTCCAGGATCAGTAGAAAATCGTTTTTGCCAAAAATGCGTCCTTAACACTGCCACTAATTATCTACCTTGATCCATAATTAATACTAAATTTTATATTTGTTAAATCCAAGTATACTAAAAAAAATAAACACGTTTATTCTGTCTATCACAAAATAATCAAAATACAGGATGCTAAGTATGGTTGTTCTTGCAAGCAAATCAGAAGTCGAGTCACGATTTGAAAGTTCACAGAATGATTTGGTGCTGCAAGCATCTGATTTTTCGCTTCAAGGACTTAAAGAGATGGTGGAAGGAGAAATAATCGACTTAAGTCCGAAGTATCAACGACGAGAAAGATGGGAGGTTGAGCGTCAGTCACAATTGATCGAGTCCTTTCTGCTCAATGTGCCGGTTCCGCCAATCTATCTCGCTGAAGAAGAATATGGAATCTATTCAATAATAGATGGAAAACAAAGAATTACTGCCATATCTGACTATATAAATAATGTATTTTCCCTTCGGGGACTCGAAGCGTTTCAAGAGTTAAATGGGTACAAGTTTCGCGATTTACCTCGTCCATTACAGGGTGCTTTGAAAATACGACCTTACATTCGAGTGATAACCCTTTTGAAGCAGTCTCGGCCTGAACTGAAATTCGAAGTTTTTATCAGGCTTAATAGGGGCGGAATCCAATTAAACAATCAAGAAATACGTAATGTTGCTTTTCGTGGACGAATGAATGATGCAATATATAAGTGTTCTGAGGATCAGTTTTTACGGAAAAGTCTGAAGATAGATGGTCCGAAATCTGCAGCTTATCAACAAATGCAAGATGCTGAACTCGTTTTGAGATTTTTTGCCCTGTCTGAGGTTTGGGAAACATTTTCTGGCAGCTTGGTTCGTACTCTTGATTCATTTATGTTAAATAACAGAGATGCCAATGAGACAGAAATCAGTTCATTTATCGCAAAATTTGACCAAGCAATCAGTAGAGTTGAAGAAATTTGGGGAGATAATGCTTTTCAGAGATGGGATGGCCGTATTTGGCGGCAGCAAACCCTTGCTGGTATGTATGACGCTCAGATGATTGCCGCTAGCTGCTTAAGCGATAGGGAGTTTGAAGCTGTCACTGCCAACTTGAACGAAATCGCGGAAGCAACGATAGATTTATTTGAAGCAGCGGAATTTGAGGAAGCGGTTCGGCTCGGAACGAACACGCCTGCGCGCTTGAGATTCAGAATCAATGCGGTACTCACTATGCTTCGTAATTTTCAATGAGTGCCGCTAGAGCAGGCCTACAGTCGGCCATCAACGCCTTAGAATCGGCAGTATCGATTGACTTGCTTGCCGGAGGAGCGACGACAACTCACGAGTCCGCTGGGATCGGCGTTCTTCGAAGAGGTATAATGATTACAGCTCTTATAGGCTTAGAAACTTTCATACGTGATCGAACAGCCGAACTGCTGGTTGAGCTTTCGGTATGGCCCGCAAGTTTCGGCAACTTTCCTCAGAAATTTCGCGAAGCCGCTTTGCTGAACTCCCTCTCACATTTGCAGAAGTATGCAGCGATGTTGAAACGCCAGCAAGAAGATTATGAATCGGAGATAATAGCCCAGATTGATCTGATGGCTGCAAATAAAGGTCCTACATTTGGATTTTCAAAATTTATCGCTGGAGATTACACAGGTAATATTTCAGAGCAATCAATTACTTCTTTGTTGTCTAATTTTCAAATAACTAGTTGCTGGGAGGGATTTAGGGGCTTTTCGGCGGATATTGGCTTTGGTATTCCGTCAATTAAAGAAGCAATGAACGACTTAGTTCGGAAACGCCATAGAAGTGCTCATGCATCAAGTTATGTCCCAACTGCGTCAGATATTCGTGAGTTGCCTAGTCGGTTAACTTGTTTTGGGATGTGTTTTGACGTTGCAATGACTTCGTCAATAAGGTCTGCAATCCACGAATGGGAAACGTGGTCAGAGAACCCAATACCATGGCGAGACAAAATCGATATTTACTTCATCGATCCTCGAGGAGGAAAATTTAGATTAGTCAAATATGGAGCGCGAAAAGCATTGCGAAACACAAGTCTTCGAAATGAAGCTAGGGCTTCTGTTCGTTCTCCGGTGCCGGGACGAGTTGGCGTTGTTATAGATCGAGATGATTCGTTAAAACCAAAGTCCTGGACTGTAGTATAATATATTATAGAAATCGGAAAATCTGCAGAATACTTATGTCATGAAGTGTACTGCAGATTTTATTATTTAAGTGTGGATCACCTTCCCGTACGCATCCAGCACGCTCTCGTGCATCATCTCGCTGAGCGTCGGGTGCGGGAAGACCGTGTGCATCAGGTCTTCCTCGGTGGTCTCCAGGTTCATGGCGACGACGTAGCCCTGGATCAGCTCGGTGACTTCGGCGCCGACCATGTGGGCGCCGAGCAACTGGCCGGTCTTGGCGTCGAAGACGGTCTTCACCAGGCCGTCCGGCTCCCCGAGCGCGATGGCCTTGCCGTTGCCCGCGAAGGGGAATCGGCCGACCTTGACGGCAAAGCCCAGCTCCTTGGCCTTGGCCTCGGTCAGGCCCACGGAGGCGATCTGCGGTTGGCAATAGGTACAGCCGGGGATCTTGGCCTTGTCCATGGCGTGGGTGTGCAGGCCCTTGATCGTCTCGACGCAGAGCACGCCCTCGTGCTCGGCCTTGTGGGCGAGCATGGGCGGACCGGCGACGTCGCCGATGGCATAGACGCCCGGCACGTTGGTGCGGCCGAGGCCGTCGGTGACGACGATGCCGCGCTCGATGGTGACGCCGAGCTTGTCGAGACCGATGCCCTCGAGGTTGCCGACGACGCCCACTGCCGAAATCAGCTTCTCCGCCGTCAGCTGCTGGGACTTGCCGTCACCGGTCTCGATCGTCGCCGTGACGGCGTCGGCGGATTTCTCCACCTTCGTCACCTTGGCGCCGGTGAGGATCTTGATGCCCTGCTTCTCGAAGCGCTTGCGGGCGAGCCCCGCGATCTCGGCATCCTCCACCGGCAGGATCTGCGGCAGGAGCTCGATCACCGTCACCTCGGCGCCCATGGTGCGGTAGAACGAGGCGAACTCAATGCCGATGGCGCCCGAGCCCATGACCAGCAGGCTCTTGGGCATCGTCTCCGGCACCATCGCTTCGTAATAGGTCCAGATCTGGCGTTTGTCGGGCTCGATGCCGGGAATCGCGCGGGGCCGCGCGCCGGTGGCGACGATGATGTGCTTGGCGGAATAGGACCCTGCCGCCAGGGCTCCCTTCGGGGCCGGGGCGCGGGTGGTCTCCCTGACGGTGACCTGCCCCGGCTGGTTGCCCTTGGCGGCGGCCGTGATGGTGGCCTCGCCCCAGATCACGTCGACCTTGTTCTTCTTCAACAGCATGCCGACGCCGCCGTTCAGCCGGGTCGAGACCCCGCGCGAGCGCTTGACGATGGCGGCCGTGTCGAAGCCGACCTCTTTCGCCGACAATCCGTAATCGGAGGCATGCTGCATGTAGTGGTAGATCTCGGCCGAGCGCAGCAGCGCTTTCGTCGGGATGCAGCCCCAGTTCAGGCAGATGCCGCCGAGATGCTCGCGGTCCACCACGGCGGTCTTGAACCCGAGCTGTGCCGCGCGGATCGCCGCCACGTAGCCGCCGGGGCCGGCGCCGATGATGAGGATGTCATAGGTGTCGGCCATGTGTGGGCTCCTGCGCCCCTCTTCCCTGTCGGGAGGGGCCGGGGT
>NZ_JBYSXL010000126.1:0-7338 GCF_058782155.1 Methylobacterium sp. FW306-05-D | reverse complement strand
CGGCGTGGGCCGATCGGGGGCGGGGCGCCGGCGTCCGGTCCGGGGCGCGGGCCGCCCGAAGGCGGGGCCGGCTGGGCGACGGCCGCGCCGGCCACGAGAAGCGCGGCGGCGGCGAGGAGGGCGGTGGTCTTCGTCATGATCGATGTCCCTTGTGGTGTGGTGGAGGGGGTGTGCGGGGCCTCAGAAGACGCGCCGCTCGCGGACCTGCCCGTCGAAGCCGACATGGAGCTGGCGCTCGCGCCCGTCGCTGCCGCGGGCCGCGACCTCGAGATGGCGGGGGCCGCGCCCGGTCACGCGGATGTCGGAATAGCCGGCGGCCGCGACCTGGGCCGTCAGGGCCGGCACGTCGGGCTTCGCGCCGAGGCCGACCCGGTCCTTGGCCCAGTCGAGGGTGCCGGGGGGCGGACCGCCGGCCGGGCCGACCACGACCCGGCTGCCGTCGGCGCGGGTGATCAGCATGGCGTGCAGGAAGCCGTTCTCGAACCGGCCCTGCACGGTGACGGCCTCGCCGGGCTTGACGAGGCTGCCCCCCTCCCCCTGGCGGCCGGTCTCGACCAGCGCCTTGCCGGTGCCGTCCTGCATCACGAACTTGTTGCCGTAGATCTCGGCGACGTCGCCCCTGGCGGCGATGGAGCCGGAGGCCTTCAGGGCGGCGATCGCGGTGGGCTCCACCGGGGTCAACACCGAGGGGCCGGTCTGGGCGAGCGACAGGCCGATCGCCCCGAAGGCGAGCGGCGCCGCGATGGCGCCGACGACGAGGGCCCGGCGCGAGCGCTTCGGGGCCGACGCGGCCGCGGGGCCGGTGTCCTGGGAAGTCCCGCTGGTCTCGGACGTCTCGCGGGTCGGGATGGTCTCGGTCATGGTGCCTGTCCTTCTCGGGTTCGGCGGTTGCCCTCTCGGGTTGACGCCGTTCTAGGAGAGGGCCGCGAACCCGGACTGAACCGCACGGTTCAGCCCCCGTTAAACGACGCGGCGTAGGCCGCTCGCCCTTCGTCCTCCGCCCTGCCCCTCCCATCCTCCGGCACACGGACACGACCCCATGAAACTCCTGCTGGTGGAGGATGACGCCCCGCTCGCCGCCGAGATCGCGAAGGCCCTGCGCGGAGAGAACTTCGCCCTCGACCACGCGGTGAACGGAGAGGACGCGCAGCATCTCGGCGAAACCGAGACCTACGACGCGGTGGTGCTCGACCTCGGCCTGCCCAGGCGCGACGGCCTCTCGGTCCTCCAGGCCTGGCGGGCGGCGGGCCGGACGATGCCCGTCCTGGTCCTCACGGCGCGGGACGGCTGGAGCGACAAGGTCGCGGGCTTCAAGGCGGGCGCCGACGATTTCCTGGTCAAGCCGTTCCGGGTGGAGGAGCTGGTGATCCGCCTGCGCGCCCTGGTGCGGCGGGCGACGGCCCACGGGGCCTCCCGCGTCACCTGCGGCCCCCTCTCCTACGAATCCGGCCTCGGCACCTTCGAGCGCGACGGCCTGCCCCTGAAGCTCACCGGCCTCGAATGGCGCGTGCTCTCCTGCCTGATCCTGCACAAGGACGGGGTGATGCCGCGCGGACAGCTGATCGAGCGGGTCTATGACGGCGACGCCGACGTCGACTCGAACTCCGTCGAGGTCATCATCACCCGCCTGCGCCGCAAGATCGCCCCCGCCCGCATCGAGGGCGTGCGCGGCCACGGCTACCGCCTCCTGCCCGGCGATCCGGCATGACGCCCCCGGAGCCCCCCGCCCGGCGCGGGCCGCCGGACAAGCCCCACCCTCCGGAGAAGCCGGCTCCGGCCAAGCCCGTCCGGCTCCTTCACCTCGGTTCCCTGCAGCGGCGCCTGCTCCTGGCCGCGCTCGCCCTCGTCGCCGCGGCCCTGATCGTCGCCGGCCTCGCCATCGGGCTGGTCCTGCACCGCTTCGTCCGGGCCCAGCTCGACAGCCGTCTCGACAGCCAGCTCGTCGCCCTCGCGGCGAGCCTGGAGCGCGGCCCCGGCGACCGCCTGCGCCTCGACCGCACCCTGGACGGGCCGCCCTTCGACCGTCCCCGCTCCGGCTGGTACTGGCAGGTCCGCCAGGGACGCGGCACCCTGCGGGCCGAATCCCTGGAGGGGCGCGACCTGCGCCTGCCGGAGGGGTCCGCCCCGGACGGTCCCGCGACGGGCCGGCATTCCCGCGACCCGGACCCGGACAGGCCGAGGCCGGGCGATGGCACCGGCCCCTGGGGCGAGGCCCTGATCCTGCGGATCTTGGTCCTGCCCCCGGGGGCCGGCGGCGATCCGGCGCTGCTCGTGGCCTCGGCCCCGGCCCAGGCCCTGACCGGCCCCTTGCGCGAGGCGGGCCTCGCCCTCGCCGCCATCCTGGGCATCCTCGGCCTCTGCCTCGTGGCCGGCACCGTCGCGCAGGTCCGTCTCGGTCTGCGGCCCCTGGAGCGCCTGCGCCGGGACGTCGCCGAGGTGCGGGCCGGACGGCGCCCGCGGATTTCCGGCCCCCAGCCCACCGAGATCCGCCCCCTGGTGAGCGAGATGAACGCCCTCCTCGATCAGAACGCGGCCAATCTCGAGCGGGCCCGCACGCACGTGGCGAACCTCGCCCACGGCCTGAAGACGCCGCTGGCCACCCTGACCCTCGCCCTGTCGGACCGGACCCGCGACCCCGATGGCGGCCTCGCCGACCTCGTGGGCGCCATGGACCGGCAGGTGCGCCACCACCTGCGGCGCGCCCGGACCGCGGCCCTCGGCGGCGCGACCCGGGCGCGCACCGAGTTGGCCGGACCCCTCGCCGACCTGCGGACCACCTTCGGGCGGCTCTATGCCGAGAAGGCCCTCGTCATCGATCTCGACCTGCCGCCCGGGCTCGCGGTGGCCTGCGACCCGCAGGACATCGACGAGATGCTCGGCAACCTCATCGACAACGCCTGCCAGTGGAGCCGCGGCCGGGTCCGGGTCTCCGCCGCCGCCACGGAGGCGGGCATCGCCGTGACGGTGGCGGATGACGGTCCCGGTCTCGACGCGGAGGCGGCCGCCCGCGCGGTGCGGCCGGGCGGGCGCCTCGACGAGAGCGTGCCCGGCCACGGCTTCGGCCTCTCGATCACCCGGGAACTCGCCGAGCTCTACGGCGGCGGCCTCGGCCTCGGCCGCTCGGACCTCGGCGGCCTCAGCGCCCGGCTCGTGCTCCCGGCCTGATCCACCGCGCCGGCGCCCGCAGGCAAGTCCGCGACGGGACGTGGCGGGCATAAAGGAAAGTGAAAGGCCGGTGCCGCATGATCTCGCATCGGGCGGTTCCGTCGCGGGCTTCCGCAAGACTGGCCGATCTCCGTCCCGTGTCCGCCGGAATCTGTGATCGACAGTAGGTCGCGCCGGCATCCTGGTCATGAGACGCCGAGGGCGGATGGTCCTCCGTCGTGCGTCTGCGAGAAAGGGTTGTCGTGCCGAGCTCTAGTGTCGAGGCGCAGCGTGTGGCCATCCTCAACGACCTGAACCTTCTTCAGGGCACGTCGGAGGCGCATCTCGATGCCGTCTGCCGGACGGCCTGTGCCCTGTTCGGCGTCCCCATCGCCCTCGTGAACCTGGCCGGCACCGACAGCTATACGCTCAAGGCCCGGTGCGGCATCGCCGAGGGCGGCCCCCTGCCCCGGGCCGGCGCCTTCTGCGACCGCACCATCCTGGGCGCGCCCGGCTCGGTGCTGGTGCTGCCCGACCTCCTCGCCGATCCCGAATTCGCCTCGAGCCCCCTGGTCACCGGGGAGCCGCGGGCCCGCTTCTATGCGGGCGTGCCGCTGGCCCTGTCGGACGGGCTGCCCCTCGGCACGCTCTGTCTGATCGACACGGCCCCGCGCGACGATTTCGACGCGGCCCGCGCGGCGCAGCTGCGCGACCTCGGCACCGTCGTCGAGGCCCATCTCCGGCTCACGGCCGCGCAGCGCGCGAGCCGGATCGAGCGGGCCGAGCGCCAGCGCACCGAGACGCTCCTGGCCGCGAAGGCCGCCGACCTGAATCTCGTGGTCGCCGCCCAGCGGATGACCGAGTCCGTCGCCCATATCGGCTACTGGCGCCTCCAGGCCCGGACCCGGGTGATGTCGTGGTCGCAGGGGCTCTGCGGCATCTTCGGGCGGCCGATGCCGCCCGGCGCCGCGATCCCCCTCGACGACCATCTCGGTTTCTATCATCCGGACGACCGGGCGGCGGTCGCGGCGCGCATCTCCACCGCCCTGGCGAGCCGCGGTCCCGGGAACGGCGCCTATCAGGCGCGGGCCCGCATCGTCCGCCCGGACGGCAGCCTGTGCCACGTCATCGTCCAGGGCGCCGTCGAGCGGGACGCCGGCGGCCGGCTGATCGCGGTCTACGGCCTCCTCCTCGACGTCACCGACCTCGCCCGCTCCGAGGCGCGGCTGCGCGAGAAGAACCTGCGCCTGCGCGCGATCCTGGAAGCGATGGACCAGGGACTGATCATGATGGACGCCGAGGGCTGCGTCCGCCTGCTCAACCCGCGGGCGCGGCAACTCCTCGACCTGCCCGAGGCGGTCCTGCACGAGGGCGCGCGCCTGCCCGCCCTCCTCGCCCGCCTGTCGGCGCGCGGCGACTTCGCGGCCCTGCGCGCCCCGGTCGGGAACCGGCCGCGCCTGCGCGACGCGACGGGCGCCTGGACGAAGCTGCGGATCGACTGGCCGCGCGCCGACGGCACCACCCTCGCGGTGCGGGGCGTGACCCTTCCCGAGGGCGGCATCCTCTACACCTTCACCGACGTCACCGAGCACCGGGCGGCGGTGGCGCGCATCCAGGAGGGTGAGCGCCGCTACCGCGTCCTGACCGATTCCGTCTCCGACATGATCGTCCGGCGCAGCGTCGCGGACGTGGCGACCTACGTGTCCCCGGCCTCGCGCGACCTCCTCGGCTACGAGCCCCGGGAGATGCTGGACCTGCCCCCCGGCGCCTCGCTCCATCCCGACGACGCGGCCGCCACGACCGCGTTCATCGAGGGCTTCCGGACCGGCCGGACCGAGACCGGGCGCATCATCCACCGCCTGCGCCACCGCGACGGCCGCTGGATCTGGGTCGAGGCGCAGACCCGCCTCGTGCGCGACACGGACGGGCGGCCCCTCGAGACCATCACCGCGGCGCGCGACGTCAGCGAGCGGGTCGCCGCCGAGCAGGCCCTGCGCCTGGGCGAGGCCCGCTACCGGGCCCTCGCCGATTCCCTGCCCCAGATCGTCTGGGTCCTCTCCCTGCACGACGGGGAGGCCACCTACGTCAACCAGCGCTTCGAGAGCTATTACGGACCGATCGGCTCCAGCCGCGCCGCCCGCCTCGCCCGCAACCATCCCGAGGATGCCGAGCGGATGGAGCGGGTCTTCACCGAGGCCCGCCGGCGCGACGAGGCCTACGAGGTCGAGGGACGCCTGCGCCGGCACGACGGCGTCTATCGCTGGCACAAGCTCGTCATGCTGCCGATCCGGGAGGGCGGCGTGATGGTCGGCCTGCTCGGGACGGCCCTCGACATCGACGACATCGTCACGGCGCGCCAAGCCCTGGAGGAGACCTCGAACCTCCTGCGCCTCGCCCAGGAATCGGCCGGAGCCGGGATCTGGTCCTGGGACCTGAAGGGCGGCACCGTCCGCCACTCCGTCGACAGCGCGCGGATGTACCGGCTTCCGGTCCCGGAGGGCCACGCCGCCGGTGCGCCGGTGGAGGTCGGCGTCGCCGAGTGGGACGCGCGCATCGATCCGGGCGACCTCGCCGCGCTCTACGGTCACGTCTATCGGGCTCTCGCCGAGCGCAGCGTCTACAACGGCGAAGTTCGCCTGGTGTCGACGGAGGACGAGGCGCCGCGCTGGCTCCAGAGCTTCGCCCGGGTGGTGACCGATCCGGATCTGGACGAGCCGGTGAAGGTCGTCGGCCTCACGATGGACATCACCGAGCGCAAGCTGGCGGAGGGCCGGATCGCCCACATGGCGCTGCACGACGGCCTGACCGGCCTGCCGAACCGGCTGCTGTTCAAGGAAAGGCTGAGCAACGCCCTCGCCCGCGTCGATCGCCGGGGCGGCCGCTTCGCGGTGCTGGCCTGCGACCTCGATCGCTTCAAGGCCGTGAACGACACCCTCGGACATCCGGCCGGCGACGCGCTCCTGCGCATCGTCGCCGAGCGCCTGCGCGGCGTGGTCCGGGACGGCGACACCGTGGCCCGTCTCGGCGGCGACGAATTCGCCGTCATCCTGGTCGATCTCGGCGATCCGCAGGAGGCCGGGCTGGCCGCGCGCCGCATCATCGAGGCGATGGAGCAGCCCGTCGACCTCGACGGGCACCGGATCGGGATCGGGGTCAGCGTCGGCATCGGCCTCGGCTCCCAGGACGGCGCCGATCCCGACACCCTGTTCCGCAACGCCGACATCGCCCTCTACCGGGCCAAGGCGGCCGGACGGAACACCTACCGCTACTACGAGGCGGCGATGGATGCCGCCACGACCGAGCGCAACCGCCTCGAACTGGAGATGCGCGAGGCCGTGCGCACCGGCGGCTTCAGCCTGCACTACCAGCCGGTCCTGCATCTTGAGAGCGGCACCGTGCAGGGCTTCGAGGCCCTGCTGCGCTGGCCGCATCCGGTGCGCGGGATGATCGCGCCCGGGGCGTTCATTCCCCTCGCGGAGGAGACCGGGCTGATCCGGCAGCTCGGGAGCTGGGCCCTGCGGGAGGCCTGCACCGAGGCCGCGTCCTGGCCGGGCGACCGGCGCATCGCCGTCAACGTCTCGGCGGTCCAGTTCGGACAGGCCAATCTCGAGCAGAGCGTGGTCGCCGCCCTCTCGGCCTCGGGCCTGCCGGCGCGCCGCCTGGAGCTCGAGATCACCGAGAGCGTGCTGATGCAGGATGCCGAGGCGGTAATCGCCTGCCTGCACCGCCTGCGTGGGCTCGGGGTGCGCATCGCCCTCGACGATTTCGGCACGGGGTACTCGTCGCTGAGCTACCTGCGCCGTTTCCCCTTCGACCGGATCAAGATCGATCGCTCCTTCGTGCGCGACATCGCCGATCCGGGCACCGCCGCGATCGTGCGGGCGGTGGTCGGCCTCGGCACGCAGCTCGGTGCCGCCATCACCGCGGAGGGGATCGAGACCGAGGAGCAGCGCGCGCAGGTCCGCCGGGAAGGGTGCACGGAGGCCCAGGGCTTCCTTCTCGGCCGGCCCATGCCGGCGGAAGAGGCGCGGCGCTTCCTGGAGCGCCTGCGCGACGCGGCCTGAGGAAAGCCTCGTGTTTCCGTCACGAGGCTGTTGACAGCGCGTCCGGGGACCCCTATACCCCGGTTCATCGGCGGGCGGCCAACGGGGTTGGCGGCTTGCTTTTGCATCTCCTGACGATTGGCGGGGTTTT
>NZ_JBYSXL010000125.1:0-7526 GCF_058782155.1 Methylobacterium sp. FW306-05-D | reverse complement strand
TCGCCGGGTGGGGGGCCCCGAGGGGCTGCGCGGCCCGCACCGCCGCGACCGGGTCGACGGCGAGGTCGGCCACGGCCACGCGCGCGTCGGCGACCCGGTTGACGAAGGAGGAGTTGGCGCCGTTCTCGAGGAGCCGGCGCACGAGATAGGCGAGCAGCGTCTCGTGGGTGCCCACTGGCGCGTAGATCCGGCACGGGCGGTCGAGCCCGCCCGGCCCCACCACCGCCCCGTAGAGGGCCTCGCCCATGCCGTGCAGGCACTGGAACTCGTAGCGCCCGACGTGGAAGTCCGGCCCCGCCAGGATGTGGAGGGCGGCGAGGGTCTGGGCGTTGTGGGTGGCGAATTGCGGGAAGAGCGCGTCGGGGGCGGCGAGCATCCGCTCCGCGCAGGCGCGGTACGACAGGTCGGTGTGGACCTTGCGGGTGAAGACGGGAAAATCCTCCAGGCCCGCCACCTGCGCGCGCTTGATCTCGCTGTCCCAGTAGGCGCCCTTGACGAGGCGGACCATGAGGCGTCGCCCCGAGCGGCGGGCGAGGTCGACGAGGACCGCGACCAGCGTCAGCGCCCGCTTCTGGTAGGCCTGCACCACGAAGCCGAGGCCGTTCCAGCCGTCGAGGTCCGGGTCGGCGCAGAGGGCCTCCAGGATGTCGAGGGAGAGGTCGAGACGGTCGGCCTCCTCGGCGTCGATGGTGAGGCCGATGTCGTAGTGGCGGGCGAGGCGCGCCAGGGCGGCGACGCGGGGGAGGAGCTCGGCCGTCACCCGGTCCCGCTGCGCGCGGACGTAGCGCGGATGCAGGGCCGAGAGCTTGATCGAGATGCCGGGGCCGGCGAAGAGCCCGCGCCCCGCCGAGGCCGCCCCGATGGCGTGGATGGCCTGGGTGTAGTCGTCCGCGTAGCGCGCGGCATCGGCGGCATTCAGCGCCGCCTCGCCGAGCATGTCGAAGGAATGGGTGAAGCCGCGCGCCTCCTGGCGGCGGGCCCGGCGCAGGGCCTGCGCGATGGTCTCGCCGCTGACGTACTGGCCGCCCATGAGCCGCATGGCCCGGTTCACGCCCGCGCGGACCAGCGGCTCGCCGCCCCGGGCGACGAGGCGGGTCAGGGCGCCCGCCAATCCGGCTTCGTCCGCCGAGGCCGCGAGGCGCCCGGTGATCACGAGGCCCCAGGTGGCCGCGTTGACGAAGAGCGAGGGGCTGTGACCGAGATGGGCGGCCCAGTCCCCATGCCCGATCTTGTCGCGGATCAGGGCGTCGCGGGTCTGCGCGTCGGGGATGCGCAGCAGCGCCTCGGCGAGGCACATCAGCGCCACGCCCTCCTGGGTCGACAGGGCGTATTCCCGCAGGAGGTCCTGGACCCCGCCGCCGCCTCCCTCGGCGCGCAGGCGCCCGACGAGGCGGTGCACGAGATGCGCGGTGGCCGCGTCCGCCTCGGGGCTCGTCGTCACCGCCCCCAGGCAGGCGGCGACGCGCTCCGGCTCGGGCGCACGCGCCTCCGCCGTCAGCCGCCGGCGCAGCGGCGTCGGCGGAGGCCCCGGCCCCAGGAACGCGGCGAAGGGCGGGACGGACGGCGTCGGCGGACCGACAGGGCTCATCGCGACCTCATCGTGGCGACCTCATCGTGCCGGGCGGATCCGCCGCCGCCTCGCCCTGGAGGATGGGACGCGGCGCGGCGCGAGTCGAGGCGTCCCCAAGCCGCCGGACGGCGCCGAGGCGCCGCGAGGGGCGGCCCCGGACCGCGCCCCTACAGGTAGTGGCGATAGACGACGTGGGTGTCGGCGTCCGGCGGGAGGGCGCCCTTGTCGGAGGCGCCGCAGGCGGTCGCGGCGAAGGGCGAGACCATGGCGAGGACGGTCAGGAGCCAGCGGAACGGACCTGCGGCAATCATCGGAATCTCCTCGGCCGGGACGGGGTCGGCGGTTCGGATCGAAGCGTCACCTGCGATGGCTGCGGGCCTCGGGCCCAGGCTCTCCATGCACCGGCCGCGATCGCCGCGCGGTGTCGAGACGCACCCGCCCCGCGCTGTGGACGACCGCGCCCGGCCGGAGCGCGCCGTCGCCTTTGCCCCTAGGATGGGGCGATGACGGCAGGGGTCCTGGATCGCGACCGGTTCGCGAAGTGTCGAGCACTGATGGAGCGCGGGGCCACGCCCGGCGAGCGGGCGGCCGGACGCGCGGCCGCGACCCGGGTGGCCGCCGCCGCCGGCCTCGCGCTGGCCGATGCGCTCGCCCTGGCGGATGCCGCCCCTTCCGGCCCCGCTCCGGAACCCGGACGGACTCGGCGGCCGGCCGAGCGGACCTACCCCTGGGCGAAGCCGAGGCCCGCGCCGGAGCCGGTCACGGTGGAGGAGTTGCGGCGGCAGAAGGCGGCGGACGAGGCGCGGCGCAGGACGGCGGCGGCGCGGGCCCGCAAGCGCCCCCAGCCCGCCGATCCCGACTGGGAGCGCTGGTCCGGCGAGGTTCGCGAGGCCCAGGCGGCCCGCGATCGCGATTGGGCGGCGCGGCGCCCGCCGCGCGCATCCGACTGACGGGCGGCGGCGCGCGCGCCCGCGCCCCCGGCGCCGGACAGACGCAAACAACAAAAATCGATTCTACCGAATCTCGGAGAGTCACCTCACCAAGGTGGTGCACCAGCTGGGTCGGCTGGGCGTGATCCGGACCACGCGCGGCCGCGGCGGCGGGCTGCGGCTCGGACAATCCCCGGCCGAGATCCGCGTCGGCACCGTGGTTCGGGCGACGGAGGAGGATTTCACCCTGGCGGCGTGCTTTTCCGGAACCGCCTGCGTTCTGACGTCGATCTGCCGCCTGCAACGGGCCCTCGGGGAAGCCCTGAACGCCTTCCTGACGGTGCTCGATGAGGTCACCCCGGCGGACCTGATCGGCGGCTCCGGTGCCGAGATCGCGCGCCTGCTCGGCCTGGACGCGCCGCGCCCCGGCGCGCAGACCTGACCTCTTCCGGGAGGGGCGCTCCCGCCCGCAGGAGCCCGGCCCTCCGAGCCGGCGCATCGGCGGCCCCGGCACCGGCGTCGCCGGGCCTTCCCCGATGCCTTTCGAGGCCTGGGCTCAGTAGCTCTGCGTCGGCCGGTCGAGCACGGTCCGGCCCATCAGGCTGGCGGCGAGATCCACCATGAGGAGCGCCGTCCGTCCGCGCTCGTCGAGGAACGGGTTGAGCTCGACGAGATCGAGGCTGCCGACGAGGCGGGAATCGTGCAGCATCTCCATGATCAGGTGTGCCTCCCGGAAGGTCGCGCCCCCCGGCACCGTGGTGCCGACGCCCGGCGCGATGCCGGGGTCCAGGAAGTCCACGTCGAGGCTGACATGCAGGCGCCCGCGGGCCGCGGCGACCCGGCCGAGGAACGCCCGCAGGGGCGCGACGACGCCGGCCTCGTCGATGCTGCGCATGTCGTGGATCAGCACGCCGGCCTCGATCACCGCCACCCGCTCCGCCGGATCGAGACTGCGCGTGCCCATCAGGCAGACGTTGCGCGGGTCGATCGGCGCGGGCGGGGGCGGCAGGTAGCCGGAAAAGCCCCGCCGGCCGGTGGCGTAGGCGAGGGGGACGCCGTGGAGATTGCCGCTCGTGGTGGTGTCGAGGGTGTGGAAATCCGCATGGGCATCGAGCCAGAGCACGAAGAGGGGCCGCCCCTCCTGGGCCGCCCGGCGCCCGAGCCCCGACAGGGTGCCGGCCGACAGGCTGTGATCGCCCCCGAGGAAGATCGGGACGGCCTCGGCGCTGTGGGCATAGGCGGCCTCGGCCAGGGTCTCGGTCCAGGCCGCGAAGGCGCCGAGATGGCGCAGGGCGCCGTTGGGATGGGCCCGCGCCACGGCGGCGGCCGGCGCCGCGAGATCGCCCGCGTCGACGAGGTCGAGCCCGAGGCCCGAGAGGGTCTCGGCGAGGCCGGCGGCCCGGTAGGCGCTCGGCCCCATGTCGCAGCCGAGGCGGCCGGCGCCTTCCTGCACGCGGGCGCCGAGGAGAAGGCAGCGTCGGTTCGTCATGGCGTCGTCTCGCTCCGCATCGCCGGTGCCCCTTGCCAGGGCCGTGCCGCGGCCGGCCCCGCCGGGCCGCCTGCGCCTGCGCCGGCGCCGGCGCGAGGGTAGCCGATCCGCATGACGGTCGTTCCGGAGCGGGTGCCGCAGGGCCCCGGCGCCGGCCGGCCTCCATGTTTTGTTAACCATTCCGGCCACAGCGTGCCGGTCGGCGTCCGCGCAGCGCCCGTCCGCCGCCGGTCCCCGAATTCGACGGCGCGTCCTTAATCCCGCCCGTATCTCCGCGCCCACTGGGGCGGGTCGAAGCCCTGGTTCACGCAGCGGCCGCGACCCCGAACAAGGAGTTTCCCCATGATCAAAACGCTGCTGGCGCTCTTCACCGTCGCCGCCGTCCTGACGATCCGGGCGTTCCTGAAGCTTCTCTGGCTGCCGTTCCAAAGCTTCGGCGGCCTCCTGCGCGGCCGCCCGGCCGCCACCTGAACGGTCCGCTCGCCGCCGGCGCGGCCCGTCACGCTCCCGACGCGGCGCGGGCCGCGGCAGGCCTCCGGCGCGGCCCGCGGGACTTCGGTTCGGCCGCGTCCGGTTTGCCGGCCGCCGATGGAGACGACCTCGGCTTGGCCGAACCCGGACCCGGCCTCGCCTGGCGCACCGCGCGCGCCGCCGGGGGCGCCGCATGGGCATCGAGGAACCCGCGGCACGCCGCGAACTGCGTCTCGATCTCGGGCGGGCAGTCCAGGCCGCGCTCCGCGGCGAGACGTCTCGCGTAGCGCAGCATCGCGGCGCTCGGCGGCCGCGGCCCGTCGGCCGCGCCCGGCATCGCCGCGCGCGATGCGGCGGGTCCCGCCTCGGCATCCAGGAAGGCGCGGCAGCGGGCCAGGCTGCTCTTGCAGCCCCGGGGCAGGGCGAGGCCCTTGCGCGCGGCCAGCGAGACCGCGAAGGCGAGCATGGCCGGCGTCGGCGGCCGGTCCCCGCCGGCGCGGCCCCGTCCCTGCCCCCGCGAGGGCGGCGCCAGGCTCGGGTCCAGACTGACCACCCCCGCCTGCGCGATGGCGCCGATCAAGCCGTCGAGGCGGGTACGCGTGCGCGCCCGGAAGGCCTCGGCCCGGGCCCGGGCCTCCGCCCGCGTGGGGGCCCGGCCGATCTCGGCGAGGTCCGCCTCGAACATCGCCCGGCCCACCGGGTCGCCATAGGCCGGAAACACCCGCCGCACCGCCGCGATGAAGGCGAGCCCCACCTCGGTCACCGTGAGGGCGGGGTCCTTGCCCTCGCCGAGGGCGAGGTAGTGGCTCTTCAGGAGCTTGGGCAGGATGGTGTCCCGGGTCGCGGCCGTGCCGAGTCCCTTCGGCTCGTTCGGATTGACCGGGTTCGCCAGGGCCCGCTTCGCCGCGGGGTCGTCCACCTGGTCGATCAGGCGGCCCATCACCACGGGCAGCTCGCCCCGGGTGATCCGCCGGGGCGGCTCGGTCACGGCCTCGGCGATGTCGGCGCCGGCGGCCGTCGCCGGCTCCCCGTCGCGCAGGGCGGGCAGGCGGGTCGCGCGCGCCTCGTCCTCCGGCCGCGCCTTGCCGGGGACGAGATCGGCCTCGATCTCGGCCTCCGCCCCGTACAGCACGCGCCAGCCCGGCACGCGCACGACGCGCCCGGTCACCGCGAAGCGCTTCGGGCCCAGCGGCGTCGCCACCTCGGCCACGACCTCGGTGCGCGCGTCGATGCCGTCGGGCAGGTGGGCGGCGCCGTAGGCCTTGGCCACGAGTTCCCAGAGGCGGACGAGGTCGGCCTCGAGGCGACCGCGCTCCGGCACCTTGCGCAGGGGCACGATGGCGTGGTGCTCGCCCGGGTCCTTGACGTAGTGGCCCCGGGCCCCGCGCCGGATGACGGGCGCGTCCGCGCCGAGGAGGGCCCCGAGATCCGGCAGCACCGAACCGATGGCGGCCAGCACCGCGGCGGCATCCCCGGCCTGCCCCTCGGGCAGGGAATCCGACTCGGTGCGCGGATAGCTCAGATAGCCCTGGTCGTAGAGATCCTGCGCCAGCCGCGCCGTGTGCTGGGGGTCCCAGCCGAAGCGCTTGGCGCAGCGCCGGGCCAGGGTGTCCTTCGAGAACAGGCGCGGCGGCGCCCGGCGCACGTCCCGCTGGGCCACCGCCAGGGGCCCGGACCAGGCGGCCGCCGCCGTCCGGATGGCCTCGGCCGCGGGGCGCTCGAAGATCCGTTCCTTGGGCAGGTGCCACAGGGTCAGGGCCGCCCCCGTGCCGGTCTCGACGTGCAGCGCCACCTTGAAGAAGTCCTGCGGCACGAAGGCCCGGATGCGGGCCTCGAGATCCGCCAGGATGGCGAGCGTCGGCGTCTGCACCCCGCCGAAGCGCCAGGGCTCGCGGAAGGCGGGCGGGCGCAGGCGCAGGGAGATCGCGCGCGTGCCGTTCAGGCCGAGATGGTAATCCTCGTATTGTCGGCAGAGCGCCTCCAGGTAGGCGGCGTAGTCCTGCTCGCCGGATTCCGGCTCACGGGCCAGGGTGGCGAAGGCCCGCCGGACCGAGACGTCGTCGAGGGCCCCGAGCTTCAGGCGGTCGACCCGGCCGCGCCAGCCGAGATGCTCCAGAACCTCCCAGGCGATCATCGAACCCTCGCGGCCCGGATCGGTGGCGATGATGACGCGCTCGACGCCGCGCAGGGCCTGGCCGATCGCCGCGAGCTTGCCCGCATGCGACTGGCCGGAGCGGCCGGTGCCGCAGATCACCGGGAGGGTGTCGAGGACGATCGGCAGGGTCTCGAACTGCCAGGACTTCCATTCCGGCCGGATGCGGCCGGGCTCCTCGGCGGTGAGCAGGTGCCCTTCGGCGGCGACGCAGACGGTGCCGGGCGAGCGGAAGTAGCGCTGGAGCTGGCGCATCGCCGACGGCTTCTCGAAGAAGAACAGCGTGCGGCCGGCGGGGGCAGGGGACATGGATGCGGATCAGGCGGCCTGACCGAGGGCGTCCGCGGCATCGGGCCGCCTCCGGCGCGGGGCCGGCCCGGGCCGGTTCCCGGTCCGCGACCGCTCGGCCGGTGCCGCCGGATCGACCGACGAGAAGGGCCGGACCAGCACGCGCCGTCCGCGCAGATCGTGGACGGTGACGTGCCACTCCGCCCAGGTCCCGGCCTCGCCGAGGCTGCGCATCACGTCCCGCGCCACCGCCTCGGCCCGCCGCACCAGGCGATGCGGGGCCCGGATGTCGTTCCCGACGGCATCGAACACGCATTCGCGTCCGTTGGTGCAGTGGAAGCGATAGCGGGCCATGCTGCTCGGACTCCCTCGTCGACGCGCCGCCGGACGGCGCCGAGTTCACTCTCTGTTCTCATATGAGGGCAAGCGCGGGGGATTGGCAAGAGTCCGGGATCGCGAGGCTTCGAGAGGGCCGGGGCGGGCGACGCGGCGTCGCCGCGGCAGGATCGATGGCAAGATCGACGAGGTGATCGACGAGACACATCCCGGAATCTTCGGCGGCCCGGAGCCGCGCCCCCGCCCGATCGCCCTCGGGGGCCCGGGCGGGGCCTCGGCTCCGGGGGGAGG
>NZ_JBYSXL010000124.1:0-7558 GCF_058782155.1 Methylobacterium sp. FW306-05-D | reverse complement strand
GTGAGCGTGGCGGATGCGCGCTTTGCCAAGCCGCTGGACGAGGCGCTGATCCTGGATCTCGCCGCGCGCCACGAGGTCCTGGTGACGCTGGAGGAGGGCTCGGTGGGGGGCTTCGGCGCGATGGTGCTGCACCTGCTGGCCGAGCGCGGCGCGCTGGATGCGGGCCGGGTCCGGGTGCGCACGCTGACGCTGCCCGACAGCTACCAGGACCACAACACCCCGGACGCCATGTACGCCGAGGCCGGCCTCGACGCTGCAGGCATCCTCAAGACCGTCAGGGACACCCTGCCCGAACGGAAGGCCGGCCAGTCGGGGCGCCTGCGCCTCGCCTGAGCCCCGGCGCCGACGCGCGGGCCACCCGGGCTTTGCAGCCCGGGTGTGGCTCCGTTGCGCTTGTCGGTGGGCGGTTTCGATGACAAAAGCGCGCCATTCGCGAGCCCGAACTCCGTTTCGGGCCCGTGCACGCGTGTAAGATCCTCAGACCCTTACGAGAGAAATGCCACAGGCGACCCCTTCCGGCCCGTTCGATGCCGGCCCGGTTCTCATCACGGGCGCGAGCGGTTTCCTGGGAGCGGCCCTGGTCGACGTCTTCCGCAACGCCGGCTTCCCGGTGCGGATCATGGTCCGGGCCACCTCGCCGCGCACCAACCTGACCTGGACCGACGTCGAGGTGGTCGAGGGCGACATGCGCGACCGTGCGGCCGTGGCGCGGGCGCTGCAGGGCCAGCGCTACCTCGTCCATGCCGCGGCCGATTACCGGCTCTGGGCTCCGGACCCGGAGGAGATCGTCGCGACCAATCGCGACGGCGCCGTGATCCTGATGGAGGAGGCCCTACGGGCCGGTATCGAGCGCATCGTCTATACCTCGAGCGTCGCCACCATCAAGCCGCACGACGACGGCACGCCGGCCGACGAGACCCGGCCCCTGACCCCCGCCACCGCCATCGGCGCCTACAAGCGCAGCAAGGTCGTGTCCGAGCGCGTGGTCGAGGAGATGGCAGCCCGCAACGGCCTGCCCGTGGTCATCGTCAATCCCTCGACGCCGATCGGTCCGCGCGACGTCAAGCCGACGCCGACCGGCCGCATCATCCTGGAAGCGGCCCTGGGCCGGATGCCGGCCTTCGTCGATACCGGCCTCAACCTCGCCCACGTGGACGACGTCGCCGCCGGGCACCTGCTGGCCCTGCGCCACGGCCGGACCGGCGAGCGCTACATCCTCGGCGGCGAGAACGTGCTCCTGTCGCAGATGCTGGCCGACATCGCCGGCATGGTCGGCCGCAAGGCCCCCACGGTGAACCTGCCCCGCGCCGTGGTCTATCCGATCGCCTACCTCTCCGAGCAGATCGCCCGCTTCACCGGCAAGGCGCCCTTCGCCACGATCGACGGCATCCGGATGTCCCGCTACCGGATGTTCTTCTCCGATGCGAAGGCGCGCGCCGAACTCGGCTACACCGCCCGGCCCTACGCGGAAGGCCTGTCCGACGCGATCGCCTGGTTCCGGCGGGAAGGACGCCTGTGATGAGCACGACGATCCAGACGGCAACCGAGGCCCGCACCGGCAAGGGCTATCGCGACGAGAACTTTCCCGTCGCGTCCCACCTGATCCACCCGAAGCATCGCGGCGCCATCCTGGCGTTCTACGACTTCGTGCGCGCCGGGGACGACGTCGCCGACCATACCGGCCTCTCGCCCGAGCGGAAGATCGCGCTCCTCGACGCCCTGGCCGCCGACCTCACCGGCAGCCGGCCGACGGATTCCGCGGCCGAGCCCCTGCGCCGCGAACTCGCCGCCCGTGGGCTCGCGCCGACGCACGCCCTCGAACTGCTCGACGCCTTCCGCCTCGACGCGCGCAAGAACCGCTACGCCGACTGGGACGAGCTGATCGCCTATTGCCGCCTCTCGGCGATGCCGGTCGGCCGCTACGTCCTCGACGTCCACGGCGAGGACCGCAGCGTGGTCTGGGGGCCGTCGGACGCGATCTGCGCCGCCCTCCAGATCATCAACCACCTGCAGGATTGCGGGAAGGACTACAAGGCGATCGACCGGGTCTACATTCCGCAGGACACCCTCGACAGCCACGGCGCCGCGATCTCGGAACTCGGGGCCGACAAGGCCTCGCCGGCCCTGCGCGGCGTGATCGCCGAACTGGCCGGGCGCACGATGGGGCTCCTCGACGAGGGTGCGGTGCTGCCCGACCTCATCGCCGACCTGCGCCTCAGCCTGGAGATCGCCGCGATCCACCGCCTCGCCGTCGTGCTGTGCAAGGGGCTGATGGAGCGCGATCCGCTCAGCGAGAAGGTGCATCACGGCAAGGCCGCCTTCGCCCTCACGGCCCTCGGCGGCATCGCCGCGACCCTGGCCCGCCGGCCCCTGCGCGGCCGGACCCTGCGGGCCCAGGCCGCGAAGGCGGCAGGGGGAGCCCGCCCATGAGCGCCACGATGTCCCCCGGGGCCGAGACCGCCGCCCGGCAGGGCGACGCGCTCCCGGCGAAGTCCTCCTCCTTCTACACGGCGATGCGGCTGCTGCCGCCGGATCGCCGTGCGGCGATGTATGCGGTCTACGCCTTCTGCCGGGCGGTCGACGACGTCGCCGACGACGGCGGCCCCGCCCCGGTACGGGCCGCCGAACTCGACCGCTGGCGCGCCGACATCGACGACCTCTATGCCGGCCGGCCGGCGCCGCGGGTGCAGGACCTCGTGGTCCCGATCCGCCGCTACGGCCTCCTGCGCGAGGACTTCCAGGCAGTGATCGACGGCATGGCGATGGATGCCTTCGAGGACATCGTCGCCCCCGACGAGGCCACCCTCGACCTCTATTGCGACCGGGTCGCCAGCGCGGTCGGCCGCCTCTCGGTGCGGATCTTCGGCATCGCCGAGAAGGCGGGCATCGCCCTCGCGCATCACGAGGGCCGCGCGCTGCAGCTCACCAACATCCTGCGCGACATCGACGAGGATGCGGCGCGCAATCGCCTCTACCTGCCGCGCGAGAAGCTGGCCGCCATCGGCCTGACCGCGCCGACGCCGCAGGCGGCCATCGACCATCCGCGGATCGGCGAGGTCTGCATCGCCGTGGCGCGCGAGGCCGAAGCCCATTACCAGGCGACCTGGGACATCATCGCGAAGTGCCCGCGCAAGGAGACCAAGGCGCCGCGCCTGATGGCGGCGGCCTACCGGCTCTACCTCGACGCCGTGCTCGCCCGCGGCTGGGAGAAGCCCCGCGCCCGGGTCAAGCCGGGCAAGCTCGCCCTGCTGGGCGTCGTCCTGCGGCACGGAATCCTGTGATGGCCGGAACGGTTCACGTCGTCGGCGCCGGCCTCGCCGGGCTGTCCGCCGCCGTCTCGCTGGCGGAGCGCGGCGCGCGCGTCGTCGTGCACGAGGCGGCCAAGCAGGCCGGCGGCCGCTGCCGCTCGTATTACGATCCGACCCTCGGCCTGACCATCGACAACGGCAACCACCTCCTCCTGTCGGGCAACACCTCCGCGCTCGCCTTCATGCGCACGATCGGCGCGCCGGAGAGCGCGCTGTCCGGCCCGGCCGAGGCGGCCTTCCCCTTCGCCGACCTGAAGACCGGCGAGCGCTGGACCCTGCGCCCCAATGCCGGCCGCGTACCCTGGTGGGTCCTGCAGGCGTCGCGCCGGGTGCCGGGCACCTCGGCCCGCGACTACCTCGCGCCCCTCGGCATCCTGAAGGCCGCGGCCGGCAAGGGCCCGGGTCAGGGCGGCACCATCGGGGAGAGCATGGCCTGCGAGGGTACGCTCTACGATCGGCTCTGGCATCCGGTGCTGCTGGCGGCCCTCAACACCGACCCGAAGGAGAGCGACACCGGCCTCGCGGCGACGATCCTGCGCGAGACGCTGGGGGCCGGCGGCAAGGCCTGCCGGCCGCTGGTGGCCGTGGGCGGCCTGTCGGCGGCCTTCGTCGATCCGGCGGTGGATTACCTAACGCGGCGCGGCGCGAACCTGCGCTTCGGCCACCGCCTGCGCAGCCTCGCCCTCGGGGACGGCCGCATCGCCGGCCTCGTCTTCTCCGACGAGACGATCGACCTGGCACCCGAGGACGCCGTGGTCCTCGCCCTGCCGCCCTGGGTCGCCTGCGATCTGCTCCCCGGCCTGCCGACCCCGCAGAGCCACCGCTCCATCGTCAACGCTCACTTTGCCGTGGTCCCGCCGCCGGGATCGCCGTTACTTCTCGGCGTGGTGAATGGAATGACGGAGTGGCTATTCGCCTATCCGGATCGTCTGTCCGTGACCATCAGCGGGGCCGACCGGCTCTTGGATGTACCGCGTGAAGATTTGGGACGTCAGATCTGGTCCGAGATCGTGACCTTGACCGGACTTGCGCCGGAACTGCCAAGCTGGCAGATCGTCAAGGAGAAGCGGGCGACCTTCGCGGCGACGCCCGCCGAGGCCGCGCGGCGCTCCGGCGCCGTGACGGCCCACGAGAACCTCGTCCTGGCAGGCGACTGGACCGCGACCGGCCTGCCTTCGACGATCGAGGGAGCGATCCGTTCGGGAACGACCGCCGCCCAGGCCCTCGCGACGAGGACCGGGACGTGCGGACAGGCACGAGCGCGCGGCGCGGCGTGAGGTATGGCGGCCGCCTGCGCGGCCGGTGAGGCGAGGACGATGCGGGAAGCATTCAAGAAGGTCGAGGCGCTGCAGCGCCCCAAGACTCAGGAGATCTCGCTCGAGGACGTCGAGCGGGGAATCGCGCGCGCCACGCAGGCCCTGACCGCGCTGTCGCACGACGACGGCCACCTCTGCTTCGAACTCGAGGCCGACGCGACGATTCCGTCCGAATACATCATGTTCCACCAGTTCCGCGCCACCGAGATCGCGCCGGAGCTGGAAGCCAAGATCGGCAACTACCTGCGGCGCACGCAGGGCAAGCACGGTGGCTGGGCCCTGGTCCATGACGGCCCGTTCGACATGAGCGCCAGCGTGAAGGCCTATTTCGCGCTCAAGATGAGCGGCGATTCGATCGAGGCGCCGCATATGCGCAGGGCGCGCGAGGCGATCCTGTCGCGCGGCGGTGCCGCCAATTCCAACGTCTTCACCCGCTTCCTGCTCGCGCTCTACGGCGAGGTGCCGTGGCGCGCGGTGCCGGTGATGCCGGTCGAGATCATGCACCTGCCGAAGTGGTTTCCCTTCCACCTCGACAAGGTCTCCTACTGGGCTCGCTGCGTGATCGTGCCCATGCTGGTGATCCAGGCGAAGAAGCCGCTCGCCCGCAATCCCCGGGGCATCGGCATTCCCGAGCTGTTCGTCGCCCCACCCCAGACCGTGCGCACCTGGCCCGGCAGCCCCCACGCCACCTGGCCGTGGACGCCGATCTTCGGCACCATCGACCGGCTGCTGCAGGTCACGCAGGACTATTTCCCGAAGAAGCGGCGCGCCCGCGCCATGGACAAGGCCGTGGCTTGGGTCAGCGAGCGCCTGAACGGCGACGACGGCCTCGGTGCCATCTTCCCCGCCATGGTCAACACGGTGCTGATGTACGACGTGCTCGGCTACCCGCCCGAGCACCCCCAGGTGCGGATCGCCTGCGAGGCGATCGAGAAGCTCGTGGTCGTCAAGGAGCACGAGGCCTACGTGCAGCCCTGCCTCTCGCCGGTCTGGGACACGGCGCTCGCCGGCCACGCGCTCCTCGAGGCCGGCGGCCCGGACGCCGAGCACCAGGCCCGGCGCGGCCTCGACTGGCTGAAGCCCCTCCAGGTCCTCGACATCAAGGGCGACTGGGCCGCGGGCCGGCCGAACGTGCGCCCCGGCGGCTGGGCCTTCCAGTACGCCAACCCGCACTTCCCCGACCTCGACGACACCGCCGTGGTGGTGATGGCGATGGACCGCGCCTCGCGCCAGCACGGCCTCGTGGCCGACGTGCCGGATTACGGCGCCTCCATCGCCCGGGCCCGCGAGTGGGTGGAGGGCCTGCAGTCGAGCGACGGCGGCTGGGCCGCCTTCGATGCCGACAACAACCACCATTACCTCAACCACATCCCGTTCTCGGACCACGGCGCCCTGCTCGATCCGCCGACCGCCGACGTCACCGCCCGCGTCGTCTCGATGCTGGCGCAGCTCGGCGAGACCCGCGAGACCTCCAAGGCCCTGGACCGCGGCGTCGCCTACCTCCTGAACGACCAGGAAGAGGACGGCTCCTGGTACGGCCGCTGGGGCATGAACTTCATCTACGGCACCTGGTCGGTGCTCTGCGCCCTGAACGCGGCCGGGGTCGATCCCGCCACGCCGGAGATCCGCAAGGCCGTCGCCTGGCTGATCCGCATCCAGAACCCGGATGGCGGCTGGGGCGAGGACGCCTCGTCCTACAAGATCGATCCGGCCTTCGAGCCCGGCTACTCCACCGCCTCGCAGACGGCCTGGTCGCTGCTGGCCCTGATGGCGGCGGGTGAGGCCGACGATCCGGCCGTGACGCGCGGCATCAACTACCTGACCCGCACCCAGGGGGCCGACGGTTTCTGGGCCGAGGAGCGCTACACCGCGACGGGCTTCCCGCGGGTGTTCTATCTCCGCTACCACGGCTACCCGAAGTTCTTCCCGCTCTGGGCCATGGCGCGCTACCGCAATCTCCAGCGCAGCAACACCCGCAAGGTCGCCTTCGGCATGTGATGCCAAGACTGGTGATGCCAAGGCTCATGATGCCGAGACTCGTGATGGGAACGGTCCGGGTCGCGGGCGATCGAGCAACGGCATGAGCACGGTCGCCCCCTCCGGCCCCCTCCCCGTCCTGGCGGTCACCGGCCTCGCCAAGGAGGCCCGCCTCGCCTCCGGGCCCGGCGTCCTCGCGGTCGGGGCCGGCGGCAATCCCGAGCGCCTGCGGGCCCTGCTGGCCGCGCGCCCCGGGCCCGGCTGCCGGGCCGTCGTCAGCATCGGCATCGCCGGCGGGCTCGACCCGGCCCTGGTCCCGGGCGACGTGCTGGTCGCGTCCGCCATCGTCACCCCCGCGCGGCGCTACCCGGCCGATCCGGCCATCGCGGCCGCCTGGATGCGCAGTCTCTCCGAAACGCCCGCCGGACCGGGACCGAGGGTCCGTGCGGGAATCCTGGCCGGCGTCGATGCGGCAGTGCTCGACGTGGCGGCCAAGGCGGCTCTGCGCCAAGCCACCGGCGCCGCCGGGGTCGACATGGAATCCCACGTCGCGGCCGCCTATGCCGAAGAGCACGGCTTGCCCTTCGCCGCCCTGCGCATCGTCTGCGACCCGGCCGAGCGCGCGATTCCCGCCTTCGCCGCGCAGGCCCTGAAGCCCGACGGCGAGCCCGACATCCTGGCGGTGCTCGCCGCCATCGCCCGTGCGCCGGGCCAGATCCCGGCCCTGATCCGCCTCGCGCGCGATTCCGGGCGTGCCTTCCAGAGCCTGACGCGGTGCCGGGCGCGGCTCGGCGCCGCCCTCGGTGTTCCGAATCCCTAGGAGATTCCCGAGCGCGGCGGATACCGGCTCGGGTGAGGACAGACGCGAGGGCCCGAGAGGTCGCGGCCCGGGTCGGGGCCTCGCCTCAGCGTCCGCCGGGGCCCCCGCCCGGTCCTCCACCACCGCCCGGTCCGCGC
>NZ_JBYSXL010000123.1:0-7678 GCF_058782155.1 Methylobacterium sp. FW306-05-D | reverse complement strand
GCCGGTCCCCCCGCGGACCGGCCGCTCAACTCACCCCACGCATCCGAACACAAGGAGACATCCGATGAGCAGCACCACGGACAAGCTGAAGGGCCTCGCCAACGAGGCCGTCGGCAACCTCAAGGAAGGCGTTGGCAAGGTCACGGGCAACGACAAGCTGGTCGCCGAGGGCAAGGCGCAGGAACTCAAGGGCGAGGCCCAGCGCACGGTCGGCGAGGCCAAGGACGGCGTCGCCTCCGTGGTCGACAAGGTTACCGGGAAGCGCTGATCCGCGACGGTGACGGGCGCCCCACGGGGGGCCGTCACCCCCATCATCCTCGAACCCAGGAGTATCCCATGAACGGAGACCAGTTCCGCGGCGCCTCGCGCCACCTCAAGGGCCGCGCGCAGACCGCCGTGGGCGGCATCACCGGTGATCCGGCGCGCCAGGTGCGCGGCGCCGTGAACCAGGTGGCCGGTGGCGCCCAGTACGCCTACGGCCGCGCCCGCGACCGGGCCGAGGATCTCATCGACGACGGCCGCGACCTCGCCCACGAGGTTCGGGATCGCGCCGGCAACCTGATCGAGGACGGGCGTCACCTCGTCGACGAGGCCCGCGACCGGGCGGGAAACCTCATCGGTGACGGTCGCGACTTCGCCCGTCACGCAGCCAAGCGCGGATCGACCTACGGCCGGCAGGCCGTGCGCTACGCCGACGACAACCGCACCGCCGCGCTGCTCGGCCTCGCCGCCGTCGCCTTCGCCGTCGGATGGCTCGCACGACGACCCTGAACTGCCGGACCGGCGAGCCTGTGCCATTGCGCCGGTCCCGGTTCACCCGAAGGCACGGACATCCCGGGACGCGAAGGCCGCCCGAGACCTGAACACATCCCGGTCCGGACCCCGAGGGCGTCCCGGGACGGACGAGGACCCTCGGAGCGCCGTCCCGAGCCTCCGGGCGACGGGCGGCGCACCGCTTGAAATCCCTTCCGCCGCGGGGACCGCACGGGGTGATCCCGGCGGCCCGCAGGCGCCCGCTCCCTCCCCCGGCCGCCTCTGAGCCGCTGGGCAGGATGCCGCGACCCCCGGGGGCCGGGCAGGCCGCTTCTGACGTAAGTCCTTGCTGGTGGACGACTGATTGCCGACCGGGTCGGTTCGGTCTCTCCCCGATCGCGCGCTCGTAGTCCTGACCGGCACGGAGGGCGGATACCCGTCCGTAAGCCGCACAATCTCTGTGCGGCGCAGCGCAAATTTTTGTCGCGGCGCAACGCGGGTTCGTGTCGGAGACGAACAATGCGTTGGGAACAATCGGGATTCGCCGGCATGGCAGCCATGACCCGGGCGCCTTGTATGACCGGCATTGATGCTGTAGCGGAGGTTTATTCAAATAAAACTTACGCGTGCCGAAAAATAATATGATTTATGACGATAAAATGCATAATCGCCATGCCGCAATGCAGCATAGCGCAGTGCCGATGAACCGTCGGCAGATCATCGGCGGAGCCATGGCGGGCCTGGCGGTCTCGACGCTGCCGGCCGCCTCCGTGCTGGCCGCCCCCGAGGCGCGCAAGGTCGACGTCCTGCTGATCGGCGGCGGCATCATGAGCGCCACGCTCGGCGTCTGGCTGCGTGAGCTCGAGCCCGACTGGTCGCTCGAGATGATCGAGCGCCTCGACGGCGTCGCCCTGGAGAGCTCGAATGGCTGGAACAATGCCGGCACCGGCCACTCGGCGCTCGCCGAGCTGAACTACACGCCCGAGGATTCGAAGGGCACCGTCCGGATCGAGCAGGCCGTCAAGATCAACGAGGCCTTCCAGATCACCCGCCAGTTCCTGGCCTGGCAGGTTCAGAAGGGCGTCCTCAAGAACCCGCGCTCCTTCATCAACTCGACCCCGCACATGAGCTTCGTCTGGGGCGACGACAACATCACCTACCTGCGGAAGCGCTACGAGGCCCTGAAGGCGAGCCCCCTCTTCGCCGGGATGGAATACTCCACCGATCCGGAGACCCTGAAGAAGTGGGTCCCGCTGATGATGGAGGGACGCGATCCGAAGCAGAAGATCGCCGCCACCTGGACGCCGGTGGGCACCGACGTGGAATGGGGCGAGATCACCCGGCAATACGTCGCCGCCCTGAAGGCCCAGCCGAAGTTCGACCTGCGGCTCTCCACCGAGGTTGAGGGCATCGAGCGCAACACGGACGGCACCTGGCGCATCAGCTCCAAGAACCTCAAGGACGGCAGCCGTCAGGTCGTCGACGCGAAGTTCGTGTTCATCGGCGCGGGCGGCGGCGCCCTGCACCTGCTCCAGGCCTCCGGCATCCCGGAGGGCGCGGATTACGGCGGCTTCCCGGTGGGCGGCTCGTTCCTCGTCAACGAGAACCCGGACGTGGCCACCCGCCACCTCGCCAAGGCCTACGGCAAGGCCTCGGTCGGTTCGCCCCCGATGTCGGTGCCCCACCTCGATACCCGCGTCCTCGGCGGCAAGCGCGTCATCCTGTTCGGACCCTTCGCGACCTTCTCGACCAAGTTCCTGAAGGAGGGCTCGTACTTCGACCTGCTGACCTCGACCACGCTGAGCAACGCCTGGCCGATGGTGCGCGTCGGCGTCGATCAGTATCCGCTGATCGAGTACCTCGCGGGCCAGGTGATGCTCTCGGACGAGGACCGCTACCAGGCCCTGCGCGAGTACTTCCCCAACGCCAAGAAGGACGAGTGGCGCCTGGTCCAGGCCGGCCAGCGCGTGCAGATCATCAAGCGCGACCCGGAGAAGGGCGGCGTGCTCAAGCTCGGCACGGAGATCGTCAGCGCCAAGGACGGCAGCATCGCGGCCCTGCTCGGCGCCTCGCCGGGCGCCTCGACCGCCGCGCCGATCATGCTGAACGTGCTGGAGAAGGTTTTCGCGAGCAAGGTCGCCACGCCCGAGTGGCAGGCCAAGATCCGCCAGATCGTGCCGAGCTACGGCACCAAGCTGAACGACGACGCGCGACGCGCCTACCAGGAGCTGGTCTATACCAGCGAGCACCTGCAGCTCACGCCGCCGCCCCAGCCCGTCGCCGCTGCGGAGGTGCCGGCCGCGACCGGCAGTGCCGTCAGCCCTCAGGGGGGCGTCCTGAAGCCCGTCCCCGACATGGCGCCCTGATCGGGCATCCTCGGCGCCGGACCGGTCCCGCTCAGCGGGGGACCGGGTCCCACGGCACCAGGACCTCGCGGTAGCCGTCCGCCGTCTTTTCAAGGTGGGCGGCGGCCGGGAAGGGATAGTGGAAGCCCTGGAGCAGGGTGCGGTCGGCCGCGACCCGGTCGTAGACCCGGCGGCGCGTGGCCTCGGCCGTGGCGGGATCCTGGTCGTACATCACGTGCCAGCCCGGATGGCGGGCGAACAGCACCGGCACGTTGGTGACGTCGGACTGCACGAACAGGCTGTCGCTGCCCGAGGCGAGCAGGAACGACGTGTGGCCGGGCGTATGGCCGGGGGTGCCGAGCGCCGTGAGGCCGGGCAGCACCTCCCGCTCCCAGGCATAGGGCGTCACCCTGCGCCCCAAGCCGTCGAAGACCCGCCGGACGTTGCGGAACTGGTCCTGCATCCGCCCCGCCGGCGCCCGGCTCAGGGCGCCGTCATCCATCCAGTAGGCCCATTCGGGCTCCGGTACGTGGATCTCGGCGTTCGGGAAGGCGGGCTTGCCCTCGGGGTTCAGCAGGCCGTTCACGTGGTCGCCGTGGAAGTGGGAGATCACCACGGCGTCGATGGCGCCCCGGTCGAAGCCCGCCGCCTTCAGGTTGGCGTGGAACTGGCCCACGGCGCCGCCGCTCTTCTGGAAGGCGGCCTCGCCGTTGCCGGTGTCGATGACGACGCGCCGGCCGCCCGTCTCGATCACCAGGGGCGTGCAGGGCACGGTGAGGTTCGACCCGTCGCGAAAATCCGCCGTGAGCGCCGCCGAGACCGCGGCGCGGTCGGCGTTGAGCACGAAGCGCTCGGGGAGCGGCAGGGTGTTGGCCCCGTCCGTCACCGCCGTGACGCGGATGTCGCCGACCCGGTAGCGGTAGAATCCGGGCGCCTGCGCCCCGGCCGGCACCGCGTCGGCCGCCCGCGCCGATGCGCCGGAGTCCGCGAGGGCGGCGGCCGCCAGGCTCGAGACCAGGAGGGTTCGTCGCGTCGCCTCGGTCATGCCTCGCGCCTCGCTCGAGCGGGATCGTCGGTCCCGGAAGAGATCGACCCCGTGTCGCCTCCGTCAACCCTCTGCGCCCCCGCTCATCCGCCCTTGGACCGCCAGTCCGCATCCCGGCGGTCGGGATGTCACCGCGACGGGGTCGTCGCCAGGCGGCGCGCCGTGACGAAGCCGAGGCCGGCGATGACAAACGCGCAGAGGCTCAGGGCGGTGAGCTGGCCGAAGCCCTGGAGCGCGCCGCCGAGGATGGCGACGCCGAGCGCCTGCCCGCAGAAGAACGAGAAGGCGTGCAGCGCCACCGCCGAGGCGCGGGCGGTCGGCGCCACCTCGGTCACCTGCACCTGGAAGGTGTTGTGGAGCATGTAGAAGCCGAGCCCCATGGCCACCAGGGCGGCGCAGTCGAGCTGCCAGGTCCCGGCCAGACCGATGGTGACGAGGGCGCCGGCGCAGATCAGGCCGCCGCCGATCAGCATCCGTGACATACCGAGGAAGCGCAGGAGCAGGCCCACCGAGAACGAGTAGATCAGCCCCCCGGCGGCGAAGCCGGCGAGTGCCAGGCCGGCCTCGCGGGCCCCGCCCTCGCCGCGCGCCTCGATCAGCGGGGCGAGGTGGGGGAAGATTCCGAACACCGCGATCGCCTCGATGAACACGGCCCCGAACAGGATGCGGGCGCGGGGATTGGCCACGATGGTGCGGTAGCGCGCCACCGCCGTGCGGAAGTCCGGCCGCCGGGCCGGTGCGCTCGCGCTGCGGTCGAACCCGAGGAGGGCCGCGCCGCAGCCGAGCGCCGCCACCGCCGCCGTGATGGCGAAGACCCCGGCCCAGCCGATCGCCCCCTCGATCAACCCCGCGAAGGTCGAGCCGGAGAGCTGCCCGAGAATTACCGCCACGAGGAAGCGGCCGATGGCGACCTGCCGGCGCTCGATCGCGATGCGGTCGCCCATCAGCGCCAGCGCCAGGGGCACGACGCCGCCGGCGCTGCCCCCGGCGATCATCCGCAGGACGAACAGGGTGTCGAGGTCGGTGGTGAGCGCGCAAGCCGCCAGGGCCAGGGTGAGGATGGCGAGGCAGATCGTGATGATCCGCTCCTTGCCCAGGGCGTCGCCCACGGGGCCGAGGATCGGCTGGATCAGCGCGTAGGGCAGGGCGAAGGCGGTGGAGAGCAGCGCCACCGTGTGGGGATCGCTGCGCAGGTCGCGGGCCAGCACGCCCACCAGCGGCTCGATGGAGCGGCCCGCGAAGGTGCTGGCGAAACCCGCGAAGGCCAGGATCACGATCAGGCGCGTGGTCGAGAACTCGGCCTTCAGGTCCGTGATCCTTACGTAGGGACAGGGGAGGCGCCGCGCAGGGCAGAGCCCGAGGATGGGCTTCGCCATACGCGGCCGGGGTCGGCGCGTCGATCCCGGACCGTCGCGTCAGGCCTGGACGCCGGCCCGGGCCACGTCGCCCGCATCGGGCAGCTCGGCGATGCGCCAGCACAGGTCCATCACCCGCCGGACCTGAGCGTCGGGCAGGATGCCCTCCGCGAGGTCGGTGAACTTGGTCTCCAGCGCGGCGTCCGACATCGGCCGCTCGACGCTGCCGATGGCGTGCTCGATGCGCCGGGGCAGGCTGCGCCCGTCCTTCAGCACCACCGTGAGTTCGACCTGCTCGGGCCGGATCGCGGGATCGACCACCGGCTTCACCCGGGCGCGCAGCCCCACGATGACGGGGTCGTTCACCGCCCGGTCGCTGAACTGCTTCTCGCCCCCCGCCCCCTCCACCAGCGCCACCGCGACGGCGTGGGTGATGCTGAACTTGCCCTCGAGGCCGGTGCGCGGCGCGGTCTTGCCGGTGAGTTCGAGCACCAGGGGATGGACCTTCATGTCGACCCGCTCGATCGCGTCGGCGGTGAGGTGGTTCTCGTTGCGCAGCTGCACCGCCGCGTCGATGGCCGGGTGCATGACGATCCCGCAGGCGAAGGGCTTGTAGGTGTTCAGCGCCGCCTCGTAGCGGATGCCGAGCCCCTCCGTGATCTCGCGGTAATCCTGCTTCGTCGAGATGGTGTTGGCCCAGCCGCGCCTGGCCTCGATCATCCCGTCCGAGCTGGTGTAGTTCTTCGAGGCCAGGATCGCCGCGAACAGGCCGTTCGAGGCGGCCCGGCCCGGATTGAAGCTCTTGTTCATGGAGCCGAAGGATTCCCGCAGGCCCACGGGCTGCGAGGCGGCGAGCCCGAGGGCCCAGACCATCTGCTGCTCGGAGAGGCCCATCAGCTTGCCCGTCGCGGCCGCCGCGCCGAACACCCCGGCGGTGCCGGTGATGTGCCAGCCGACATCGTAGTGGTTCGGATAGACCGCGTTGCCGATCCGGCACTCGGTCTCGACGCCGAGCACCAGGGCGTTGAGGAAATCCGCCCCCGAGACCGGGTGCATCTCCGCATAGGCGAGGATCGCCGAGGCGACGGGGCCGGCCGGGTGGATCACGGTCTTCAGGTGGGTGTCGTCGTAGTCGAAGATGTGGCTGGCGACGCCGTTGAGGAAGGCCGCGTTCATGATGTCGAAGCGCTCGGGGCGCCCGAACAGCCCGGCCTGCGGCGGGCCGGAGAACGGCTTCAGGGCCGAGACCGCGACGTCCAGGGTCTGGTGATGCGAGCCGCCGATGGCGACGCCGACCCAGTTCAGCAGGGTGCGGGTGCCCTCGCGGCGGACGGCCTCGGGCAGGTCCGCGTAGCGGGCGCCGACGACGTAGCGGGCCAGGATCCGGGTGACCTCCGGCGGCACCGGCTTCGGCTCCGCCCTGGTCTCGCCCTTCGGATCGGGGGCCGCCTGCGCGGATGGGACGGCGCTGCCGGTTCCCACGAGCGCGAGGCCCGCGGAGCCGAGCAGGGCACGGCGGTCGATCGTCGGCACGGGCATGGCTCTCTCCCTCTGGCTTCTTGCGGCCGGCGCCCCGCGTGGACGCCGCCGTGCCGGGCGCGCCGGGGCCGAAGCCGTCGGAGGGACCGGACCAGAGGAATAACCGAACCGCCGCGGCAGGGCTCCCGCTTTGTGCGCACGGCTCAAGGCTTTTGCGCATGCGTTACAAGTCAGAAACAAGAAATCCGGTGGGACGCAAAGGTCGTTATCTGCCCTGCAAGCACAGGTTTTGCCTTCGCTGCGTCCTCTCCTCGACGCGCAATCGTAGCAATACGATCTGGCGTGCATTCCTTTCAGCCGGCCTGCGGCCTGTCTGCTTGCCGATCCGCGTCAGGGCTTCGGTGCCGTCTCCGTCGCGGTCAGGTCGATATCGACGCCGACCTCCAGGGCGACCCATTGGCCCGAGGCCCAGGGCCCCTGTCCGACGCCGAACTGCGTGCGCACGAGGTCGAGATGGCCCACCGCCCGGGCCGTCGATCCCGTGCGGGTCAGGCGGAAGGGCAGGACCGCGTCGCGGCGGATGCCGCGGATCGTCAGGCTGCCGACCGCTTCGTAGGCGTCTCCGCCCTTGGCGACGAAGCGCGTCGCCTCGAAGCGGGCCTGCGGCGTCGCCTTGACGTCGAACCACTCCGCCTGGGGCA
>NZ_JBYSXL010000122.1:6618-7826 GCF_058782155.1 Methylobacterium sp. FW306-05-D | reverse complement strand
ATGGGGGGCCCGTCCGCGCGGGCCGGACCGGGGCGGGCGCTCAGGTCGGGTGCTCGCCGGTGGACGACCCGCGCGGCGCGATGTCTTCGGAGAGGTCGCCGAGCAGAGCGTCGCGGTTGTCGCGAAACAATGCGAGGCTCTTCAGCAACAGCCTCGCATTCTGGACGTACAGGTCCGGATCGGTCCCCTGGCGGATGCAGTGGTCGGCGATCCGAAGATTGACCTCCAACTGTAATTCGGCCGCGAGAATGTTCTTGCTGCATTTTATTGCTGCTTCGAGCGGCAGTGTTGCCATACCCACCTCCAGACCAGCCAAATAATTCGGCCGATGGTTCGAAGCATAGGTACGCCGCCCATCCTTTGAAAGTGTCAAATGATGGGCCGAACCGGAGGCGATCCGGTTTTGCTCCCAAAGGCGTGATCGCGGCGCGCCGCGTCCCTAGCGGGCCAGGACCCGGGCTAGCGGGCCAGGACCCGGGCGGCGTCCTTCGTCGTGCCCACGGCGCGGGAGACCTGCTCGATGGAGCGGCCGATCGCCTGGATGTTGTGCGAGATCGCCGCGACGGCGCCGGCCGCGTGCTGCATGTTGCCCGACATGTCCTGGGTGACGACGCTCTGCTCCTCCACCGCCGCCGCCGTGCTGACGGCGTAGTCGCGCATCTGCGTGACCGAGGTCTGGATGGTCTGGAGCGACTCGCCGACCTGCTTCGAGACGAACTGCACGTTGTCGATCTCGCCGGTGATCTGCTCGGTGGCGCGCGCCGCCTGGTTGGCGAGGTTCTTCACCTCCTGCGCCACCACCGCGAAGCCGCGCCCCGCCTCGCCGGCCCGGGCCGATTCGATCGTCGCGTTGAGCGCCAAGAGGTTGATCTGGCCGGCGATGCTCTGGATCAGGCCGACGATGCCGCTCATGGCGATGGCGGCCTGGGTGAGCTTGTGGGTCGCTTCGGCGGCGGCGACCACCTGGCCCTGCGCTGCCTCGGTGGCGACCCGGGAATGGGCCATGCTCTGTGAGATCTCGGCGACGGAGGCGGCGAGCTCCTCGGAGGCGGCCGCCATGGTCTGGACGTTGCTCGCGGTGGTGCTCGCCGCCGCGTCGGCCTCCCGCGTCTGGGTGTTCGAGAGCAGCACCGCCCCGTCGATCTCGCCGAAATTCTCGCCGATCAGCCGGCGCAGGTCGTTGAGGAGCGTCACCTGCGCGGTGATGT
>NZ_JBYSXL010000122.1:0-6522 GCF_058782155.1 Methylobacterium sp. FW306-05-D | reverse complement strand
ATGTCGGTGGCGAACTTGACGACCTTGTAGGCCTTGCCGGACGCATCGAGGATCGGGTTGTAGGAGGCCTCGATCCAGATCTCGCGGCCGCCCTTGGCCACGCGCTTGTACTGGGCGGCCTGGTACTCGCCCCGGCGCAGGCGGGCCCAGAACTCGGCATAGGCGGCGGAATCACGCTCGGCGGGCTCCACGAACATCCGGTGATGCCGGCCGACGATCTCCGGCAGGGTGTAGCCGATTGCGGCGAGGAAGTTCTCGTTGGCCTCGAGCACGGTGCCGTCGAGGGCGAAGGCGATCACGGCCTGGGCCTTGTGCAGGGCGGCGAGCTGGCCCTGGACGTCGGCGTCGCGCATCTTCTGCGCGGTGATGTCGGTGGCGAACTTGACGACCTTGTAGGCCTTGCCGGACGCATCGAGGATCGGGTTGTAGGAGGCCTCGATCCAGACCTCGCGGCCGCCCTTGGCCACGCGCTTGTACTGGGCGGCCTCGTACTCGCCCCGGCGCAGCTTGGCCCAGAAGGCCGCGTAGGCGGCGCTGTCCCGCTCGGCGGGCTCGACGAACAGGCTGTGATGTTGGCCGACGATCTCCGGCAGGGTGTAGCCGATCACGGCGAGGAAGTTCTCGTTGGCGGTGATCACCGTGCCGTCGAGCGTGAACTCGATGATGCCCTGCGACTTGTCGAGGGCCGCGAGCTTCGCGGCGGTCTCGGCCGACAGCCTGTTCCTCATACCCAACATCATGCGCCCCGGTGTCGGAACCCGTCAGGGGTTCTACGCACGGCCACGGGACATCTCTTCGTATGTTCGTCCGTGCCGCGCAGTGAAACTGCCATAAGAATCTTAAGGATCGGAAAATTCGCACGGTCCGCGAAGCGATCCGGCAACCCTCTGGACTATGTTGAACGATGATTTCTTCAGAGAAAGCTCGTGGAAGAACGATCGATATTCGATTGGGCCGATCGCCTACGAATGATGCGTCTTCGACCACTTCGACATCACTGGGGCGCCCCGCGACGCTGCCGGCCGCGTCCCATGGGCGACAGGGGGACGGGTTTGTCCCCTCCTGGGCGCGATAATGCGGCCCGGCCGCGGCGAGGCGTGTTGGAACTCGCGGGCGGTTGGTGTATGAGCCTGCCCCAAGTGCAGTTTCTGCGCCGATTCGAGGCCGTCTGACGGACGTCCCGCCCGGGGGAAATCCCGGGTCCGGGACGTTTTGCAGTTCGCGTCGCGGGGCTCCGGGAGGGTCTCAGAATCGGCGCCGCCCAACAAACATCGTTTCAGAGGATTGAAACCGTTGCAGGTACTCGTTCGCGACAACAACGTCGACCAAGCCCTCCGCGTCCTGAAGAAGAAGATGCAGCGCGAGGGCATCTTCCGCGAGATGAAGCAGCGCAAGGCCTACGAGAAGCCTTCCGTCCGCAAGGCTCGTGAGAAGGCCGAGGCCGTGCGCCGCGCCCGCAAGCAGGCCCGCAAGACCGCGATCCGCGAGGGCCTGATCGCCGCGCCGAAGCCCAAGCCCCGTTTCGGCGCCGGTGCGCCGCGTCGTCCGAGCGGTTCGCCGTTCGCCCCGACGGCTCCGACCGTGCTGCCGCCCGCCGGCAACGCCTGAGTCCAGGCTTTCCGAGCCTCGGCTCCCTGAGCCCGAAGTTCATCGCGACGATCGCCCTGCGCATGGCGCCGGCCGTCGACGGCAAAGTTCGGAGAAGCCCGGTCGCTCGGCGGCCGGGCTTCTTCGCGTCGCCCCTGCGTTCGGGCGGCGTAAAGGTTCGGGCGGTCAGGCGGCCCGAGCCGCCACCGTCGCGTGCTCGGCCTGGACCAGCACGTCGAGGGCCCGCCACGGCTTCTGCATGTAGACCGCCTGGGCCGGCATGGCCTCGACCGCGCGGGCATCGCCCCCGGAGGTGAGGACCACCCGGATGTCCGGCCAGCGCCGCTCGACGGCGCTCGCCAGGGCGATCCCGTCCATGCCGGCGCCCAGGCGCACGTCGGCGAAGAGCAGGGCGACGTTGCCGCCGGTGCGCTCCAGCACCGAGATCGCGGCCTCGGCCGTGTCGCAGGCGATGACGTCGAGGTCGCTCTCCTCCAGGACGGCCGTCGCGAGATTGCGGACATCGACGTCGTCCTCGACCACGAGGGCGATCGGGCAGGGGGCGTGGGTGCGATCCATGAAGTCTCCTTGTCGGGCGTCTGGGTCGGGCGTCTGGCGTAGCGAACGCGCGGGATGGACGGGTGGGACGCGATACGCGGGGGCCCAGGGCGACCGCACGCGGCCCCGCCTGATCCGATCGGATTACTGATTCTCGCCCGGTGATGCTGCGCCGCCACGGTGCGGGGGGCAAGAGTCCGAATCGATGTTCCGGCTATGCGGTTCCCGCATCGATCGTCGGTTCCGCCGCCGCATTCCCGCCGGGCTCGCATGATGAGTGGCCCGCACGGCGCCGATCGCCCGGGAAGACCTCGGTGCGCACGGTGCGCCTCTTGCATAGCTGGCTCTGCAGGAGGGCGGGCCCGCGGCCCGCGTTAACCAAGCGTTCACCCCGATCGCCTGAACTTCACCGGTGAACGGGTCGCAGGGATTGCAGGAGACGGACGTCGCCCCAGGGCGGCGACCGGGTTGGTCGCGTCGTCGAGATCAGGGGGTGATTGTCCGTCATGTGCCGCTTCCTCGCCTATTCCGGTGAGCCGGTCTTCCTGACCGACCTCGTCTGCGCGCCGACGCACTCGCTGGTCCACCAGTCGCTCCACGCGGCCGAGGCGAAGACGGAGACCAACGGCGACGGCTTCGGCATCGGCTGGTACGGCGAGCGGGTCGACCCGGGCCTGTACCGCGACGTCTGCCCGGCCTGGTCGGACGAGAACCTCGTCAATCTCTGCCAGCAGGTGCGGGCGCGGATGTTCTTCGCCCATGTGCGGGCCTCCACGGGCACCGCCACAACCCGGGCGAACTGCCACCCCTTCGCCCATGGCCGTCACCTGTTCATGCATAACGGCCAGATCGGCGGCTACCACCGCATCAAGCGGCGCCTCGAGGCGCTGATCCCCGACGCGCTCTACGACGACCGGCGCGGCACCACCGATTCCGAGGCGATCTTCCTCCTGGCGCTCGCCAACGGCCTCGCCGAGGACCCGATCGGCGCCATGGCCCGGACCCTCGCCACGGTGCGCGACCTGATGCGGGCGGCCGAGGCCACCGAGCCCCTGCGCTTCACCGCCGTCGTCAGCGACGGCGAGACCCTGACGGCCTATCGCTGGGCCTGCGACGGCTCGCCTCCGAGCCTGTACTACCGCCAGACCGAGACCGGCCTCGTCGTCGTCTCCGAGCCGATCGACGGCTGCCGCGACGGCTGGAAGGTCGTCCCCAAGGGCGGCACCCTCCAGGCCCGCCGCGGCGGCGCGGTGATCGTCACCGGCCCCGAGGCGGTCGCCGAGCGCATCGCCGCCTGAGTCGAGCCTCGGGAGGGCGAGGCGGTCCGGCTGGGAGAGCGGCGGCTCCGGATGGGCCTGACAATCGGCAGGCGGGGGCATCGCAGATACGGTCCCCATCGAATGACCCATACGCAGCACCCCGTCATCCCGGGGCCGCGCAGCGGAGCCCCGGAATCCAGATCCGCAGGTGGTGCAGGACTTTCCATCGTCGGCGGCTCTGGATTCCGGGCTCGCCTACGGCGCCCCGGAATGACGGGGTTAGTGTCGGCTGCGACCGGGCCGGAAATCCACACGCAGCACCCCGTCATCCTGGGGCCGCGCAGCGGAACCCAGGATCCAGACACGCAGCTGGTGCCGAACTTGACGCCGTCGGTGGCTTTGGATGGCACGCCGCTGGCGCGCTCCTCCCGGGTCCGGGCTCGCCTGCGGCGCCCCGGAATGACGCTGTGGCGCCATCGGCGATCGCTCGGCCGCGCCGGCGACACGCCGCGGTCGACCCAGCCATCCCCCCAGCAGGGTTGCGGCCCGCGCGGGAAGGACGGACAACCCGGCTCGATCGCCATGCGGGAGCCGCCGATGACCTATCCGAACGTGACGCTGCACATCGCCGGGACCTGGACAGACGGGTCCGGCTCGGAGACCCTGCCGGTGCTCAACCCGGCCACCGGCGAGACCCTGGGCACCCTGGCGGTGGCGACCCGGGCCGATCTCGACCGGGCGCTGGCGGCGGCCGAGCGGGGCTTCGCCGCCTGGCGCACGGTCTCGGCCTACGAGCGCTCCAAGATCCTGCGCCGGGCCGCCGAGTTGCTGCGCGCGCGGGTCGAGGACATCGCCCGCCTCATGACCCTGGAGCAGGGCAAGCCGCTGGCCGAGGCGCGGGTGGAGATCCTGGCCGGGGCCGACGTCACCGACTGGTTCGCGGAAGAAGGCCGCCGCGCCTATGGCCGGATCATCCCGGCCCGCGCCGACGGCGTCGTCCAGATGGTGCTGCGCGAGCCGGTCGGGCCCGTGGCGGCGTTCACGCCCTGGAACTTCCCGATCAACCAAGCGGTGCGCAAGGTCGCGGCGGCCCTCTGCGCCGGCTGCTCGGTGATCCTGAAGGGCCCCGAGGATACCCCGGCGAGCTGCGCGGCGATGATCCGCGCCTTCCTCGATGCCGGCGTGCCCGGCGACGTGCTCTCGCTGGTCTTCGGTGACCCGGCCGCGATCTCGGGCTACCTGATCCCGCACCCCGTCATCGCCAAGATGTCGTTCACGGGCTCGACCCCGGTGGGCAAGGAGCTCGCGGCCCTGGCCGGCCGGCACATGAAGCGGGCGACGATGGAGCTCGGCGGCCATGCCCCCGCCATCGTGTTCGAGGATGCCGACGTGGACACCGCCGTGGCGGTGCTCGGGGCCAACAAGTTCCGCAACGCCGGCCAGGTCTGCGTCGCCCCGACCCGGATGCTGGTGCACGAGGCCGTCTACGAGCGGTTTCGCGACGGCTTCGTCGCCTTCGCGGAAGGGCGCCGGGTCGGCGACGGGCTCGACCCCGAGACCACCATGGGTCCGCTCATCCACGCCCGCCGATTGGAGGCGATGGAGACGCTCTGCGCCGACGCCGTGGCGCAGGGGGCCGAGCTGCGCACCGGCGGCAAGCGCATCGGCAACCGCGGCAACTTCTTCGAGCCGACCGTGCTCTGCGACGTGCCCGTCACCGCCCGCATCATGAACGAGGAGCCCTTCGGCCCGGTGGCGCTGATCCAGCGCTTCTCCGACGACGCGGCGGCCTATGCCGAGGCCAACCGGCTCCCCTACGGCCTGGCCGCCTACGCCTATACCCGCTCGGCCGCCCGGGCCGTCGCGGTCGCCGCCCGGGTCCAGAGCGGCATGGTCGGCATCAACCACCACGGCCTGGCCTTCCCCGAGACGCCCTTCGGCGGCGTCAAGGATTCTGGCTACGGCAGCGAGGGCGGCACCGAGGCCCTGGAGGCCTACCTGACCACGAAGTTCGTCAGCCAGGCGAGCGTCGGGGGGTAGGGCCCGGAAGAGCCGCCGGGATCGCGGGTCGACCCTCCCCCCTCCCGCAGAGGGGAGAGGGATCGCGCGGCGACCACCCCTTCAATAATGCGGCGGCGGCGGTTCGGGCGCGCCGGAGGCCGGGCGGTGGGAAGCCTGCTCGACCTCCTCGACGAGCTTGGCCATCTGCCGGGTCAGGGCGTCGATCTGGCGCCACTGGGCGGTGATCGTGGCGTTGAGGTCGTCGATCACCACGTCCTGCTCGGTGAGGCGCATCTCCAGGGCGTCGATGCGGGCGGAGAGATCGGTCATCGCGGCGTCTCGGACATCAGGGCTTCCGGCGGGTGGTTGGGCCGCTCCACCAGGGCGGGGCCCAGCGCGATGCGGCCGTCGAAGACGAAGCAGTCGCCGCGCCAGCGGTTCTCGGCCTCCGGCACGGTCTCGAGATAGCGCAGGATGCCGCCCTCGAGGTGGCGCACGTCGGCGAATCCCCTGGCGCGCATGTAGGCGCCGGCCTTCTCGCAGCGGATGCCGCCTGTGCAGAACATCGCCACGGTGGCGTGCGCCGCCGGATCGAGGCCGTCGACGTAGTCGCGAAACGCGCTGAACCGGGTGATCCCCGGGTCGACCGCCCCGGGGAAGCTGCCGAGCGCCACCTCGAAGGCGTTGCGGGTGTCGATCAGCAGGAGGCCCGGCGTGTCGAGGAGCGCGTTCCAGGCCTCCGGCGCCACGGGCATGCCCGCCCGGGTCGCGTCGGTGGCGCCGTCGTCGAAGGTGACGATCTCGCGCTTCAGCCGGACCTTGAGCTGGCGGAAGGGCGGCGCCTCCGCCCGCGAGAGCTTGCAGTCGAGGCCGGCCAGACGCCCGCCGAAGAGCGGGCCGCTGCGCAGGGCGGCCAGGAAGGCCTCGATCGCCGCGGCCGTTCCCGCCACCGTGCCGTTCAGGCCCTCGGGCGCCAGCAGCAGCGTGCCGGTCAGCCCGAGCTCCGCGCACAGGGCCTCGAGCGGCGCCTGCAGGGCGGCGGCGTCCGGCAGGGCGACGAACTGGTACAGGGCGGCGACGGTCAGGGGCATCGGGGGCGATCGGCGGGGCACGGGGT
>NZ_JBYSXL010000121.1:0-7833 GCF_058782155.1 Methylobacterium sp. FW306-05-D | reverse complement strand
GCCCCCGACCTGTCGGCACCGCCCCCGCGCCGACCCGATGCCAAGACGCAGCTCGAATACGGCGCGCCGCCGCCTGGACCTCGCTACTGAGGTTTCGCGGCCGCCGCCTCGCGGGTGCGGCGGTTCTCGTAGGCCTTGAGATGGGTGTAGACGCGGTCGAGCATCGGGTGCCCGGCCGCGGCGGGGGCCCGCGCGATCAGATCGCCGATGATGTGGTCGGCCTCGATGCGGGCGCCTCCCTCGATGTCGCGCAGCATCGAGGCGGTGAAGGCCGAGCCTTCGGCGGTCAGGGTCTTGCGGGTGTTGTCCATCGCGGTCGGCCGCGGTGCGTAGCCGGCGGCCTCGGCGATGGAACGGCATTCCTCCATCAGCGCCTCGATGAAGGCGAGTCCGCCCGGGGCGGCGACGATGTCGCCGATGGTGGCGCGCATCAGGCATGTGGAGCCGGCGAGTGTCGCCAGGAAACTCCACTTCTCCCACATTTCCAGGACCATGCTCTCGCTGAGGCGGGGCTGGAAGTTCGCGCCCCGCATCAGGGCTTCGATGGCCTCGACCCGGGCGGACCGGCCGCCGGCCCGCTCGCCGTAGGTGAGGGTGTGGAGCGGGTTCATCTGGCGGATCTCGCCCGCGGGGCCGAGGGTCGCGACGATCGCGCAGGCGCCGCCGAGCACCCGGTCCGCGCCGTATACCACGTCGAACGCGTCGAGGTGGCGCATTCCGTTGAGCACGGGCAGGATCGCGGTGCCGGGTCTGACCGCCGGCCGGACGTCGGCGATGGCGCTGTCGAGATCGTAGGCCTTGCACGAGAACAGTACGAGGTCGAAGGCGCCACCCTGGCCGGCGGCGAGGTCCGCGGCGGTCACCGTCCGGGGCGCCGGGATGTGCAGGTCGCCGGCGGGACTCACGACCCGGAGGCCGTCGCGGGCGAGCGTCTCGGCCCGGGCCGGACGGACCAGGAAGGTGACGTCGCGGCCGGCCTCGGCGAGGCGTGCCCCAAAGTATCCGCCGGTGGCGCCGGCGCCGACAACGAGCACGCGCATGGTCTCATCCCTCTCGTCGTTGGTGGATCGCGGCCTCGTCGGGCCCCGATCCCCGCGAACCCGCCTCTTCGTAGCGGGTCAGGCGCCGATCGGCGCCCAGAAAATCCGGGCCGCGAAGACGATCCACATCGCCAGCAGCACCAGCGTCCCGGCGGTATAGGCCCGGAACCGGGACGGGACGTGATTGGTCGTGAGGTAGATTCCGGCGTGGACGAACCGCGTCGCCACGAAGACCCAGGCCAGGACGACGAAGAGCAGGTCGGCCTTGCGCGTCGCCAGGGCGAAGCCGACGAGGACGTAGAACAGGACCGGGATCTCGAACTGGTTCGAGAAGGTGTTGGCGGCCTGCTGGGCCGGGGCCGGCCAGTCGCGCTGGCCGAGTGACAGCGCGCGGCCCGTCGCGGCGCCCCCGCGCAGCGCGGATTGGCGCGTGCGCCCGGTCCAGAACAGCAGCGCGAAGGTGAGGAAGACCTGGGCGAAGACGGGGGCCAGGATGGCTTGGACGGTCACGGCGGTTCCTTCGCCAGGCGAGGCCCGCGCCCGGCGCCCGGCCCGACCTCCGGCACGGGCTGGGGCAGCGCGCATCAGGCGCGGCCGGGGTAGTTCGGGCTCTCGCGGGTGATGGTCACGTCGTGGACGTGGCTCTCGCGCAGGCCCGCATTGGTGATGCGGATGAATTGCGCCTTCTCCTGGAAGTCCGGGATCGTCGGGGCGCCGACATAGCCCATGGCGGCGCGCAGGCCGCCGGCGAGCTGGTGCAGCACCGCCGCCACCGGGCCCTTGTAGGGCACCTGTCCCTCGATGCCCTCGGGTACCAGCTTGTGGGTGTCGCTGACCTCGGCCTGGAAGTAGCGGTCGGCGGAGCCGCGGGCCATGGCGCCCACCGAGCCCATGCCGCGGTAGCTCTTGTAGGAGCGGCCCTGGTGCAGGAACACCTCGCCGGGGGCCTCGTCGGTGCCGGCGAGGAGCGAGCCCAGCATGGCGACGGAGGCGCCGGCCGCGATCGCCTTGGCAAGGTCGCCCGAATACTTGATGCCGCCGTCGGCGATCACCGGCACGTCGGCGCTCTGCGCGGCCTCGACGGCCTCCATCAGGGCGGTGAGCTGGGGCACGCCGACGCCGGCGACGATGCGGGTGGTGCAGATCGAGCCCGGGCCGATGCCGACCTTGATGGCGTCGGCGCCGGCATCGATCAGGGCCTGGGCGCCGTCGCGGGTGGCGACGTTGCCGGCGACGATCTGCACGGTGTTCGAGAGCTGCTTCACCCGGCGCACGGCGTCGAGCACCTTGATCGAGTGGCCGTGGGCGGTGTCGACCACGATGACGTCGCAGCCCGCGTCGATCAGGCGCTCGGCCCGCTCGAAGCCGCTGTCGCCGGTGGTCGTGGCGGCGGCGACCCGCAGGCGGCCCTGCTCGTCCTTGACCGCGCCCGGATAGGCGACCTGCTTCTCGATGTCCTTGACCGTGATCAGGCCGATACAGCGGTAATGATCGTCGACGACGAGCAGCTTCTCGATGCGGAACTGGTGCAGCAGGCGCTTGGCCTCGTCCTGGCTCACGCCCTCGCGCACGGTGATGAGCCGGTCGCGGGTCATCAGGTCGGCGACGGTCTCGGACGAGTTCGTGGCGAAGCGCACGTCGCGGTTGGTGAGGATGCCGACGAGCTTGCCGCGGGAGCCGTTGGGGCCGCGCTCCACCACCGGGATGCCGGAGATGCGGTTCTGCTTCATCAGCGAGAACGCGTCCGCCAGGGTCTCGTCCGGGTGGATGGTGATGGGGTTGAGCACCATGCCCGACTCGTACTTCTTGACGAGGCGGACCTGCTCGGACTGCTCGGCCGGCTCGAGGTTGCGGTGGATGACGCCCATGCCGCCGTTCTGCGCCATGGCGATCGCCATCGGCGCCTCGGTGACGGTGTCCATGGCCGAGGCCAGGATCGGCAGGTTGAGGTGGATCGAGCGGGTGAGCCGGCTCGCGATCTTCACGTCGGTGGGCATCACCGAAGAGGCTGCGGGGCGCAGCAGGACATCGTCGAAGGTCAGGCCCTCGATGATGGAATCAGCGGTGATGCGGGCCATGAACCAACTCCGGAACGGGTGTTGCGCCGGGCCCTCGCGGGCGCTCCGACGTCACTGGGTTGGCACGGGCCAGTATCATGCGCGGGGAACCGGCGCAAAGGCGCCGGTGATCGCCTCGGACAGGAAAATGCGCTCCCGGCGCCGTTCTCCGGTGGGGGTTGCGCCTAGCGCACGCCTCGCGGCGCGCCCGGCAGGCCCTCGGCCGGTCCCTTGTCGGTCCATTCCGGCGGCGCGCCGACGTAGTCGCCGAGGATGCCGTCGAGGCCGGGGGCGCGGCCGAAGGCCTCGCAGTCCGGGTCGAGGGGCGCTTCGCCCAGGGTGGTGATGCGGACGCGGTCGTAGGTCGGCAGCGTCAGCGGCGCCTTGAACGGGTCCTGGCCGGTGGCGAGGTAGAAGCCGAAATCCTGGCCGAACTCGCCGGCGAGGTCGTAGGCGTCGCTGGCCGGGGAGAACCGGGCCTGGTTGGTGAAGGCGTTGCTCGCTCCGCCCCAGACCATGGCCGCCCGCTGCACGTTGCGGCCGTCGAGGGCCTCGGCCTCCACCGTCAGGCTGCCGAGCCCGATCGGGATGCGGGGGATCGGGACGCGGCCCACCGCCGTCGCGAAGCCGGCACCGAGCTGGGACGCGATGGTGATGCCCGCCGAGGTCGCCACGGTGGCGCCGGCCGCCGGCACGTTGGTCAGGTCGATCCGGGTCACCGCCGAGCGAACGGTGAGATCGGCCTTCCGGCCGGTGACCACGTCGTAGCGCAGGGAGAGCTCGTAGCAGAGCGCCCGGTCGGCCGCGTTGGCGACGAGCTTGCGCTCGGCCGGCGTCAGGCCCGGAGCCACGACCTCGGAGAAGGTCGTGGGCACGATCCGCACGGTCCGGGTGGCCGCCAGGACCGCCGGATCGACGAAGATCCGCGAGGAGCTGGCCGTCTCGTCGCTGGCCGCGAGGCGGTCGTAGCGGGTCAGCGCGCCCGATTCTGTCAGGACGACGGTGCCGCAGCCGGCGACGGCAGCCGCCAGCGCCAGGCAGGAGACGAAGCCGGCCAGCCTGCGTCGATGTTCGAACCTCGGAAGCATCGGTGACTTTCTTGGAGCCGTGGTAGGGGCCGCCCGGCACGGCTCCGAAGCGGAGTCGAGCGGCGTCCGATCATGACGCCGAGCTTAGCGGCTCCAGCAACATTGTGGAAAGGCGCGCGCCGTCGGTCCCGGTCCGTTGCTGGTCCGATGTGGCCGCAGGGCCACGCCGCCCGGAGCGCCGGGCCGTGCACGTGCGGCATGCCGGTTTCATCCCGTGCGTTTCGTCACCGGGCGCACACGGGCCGCGTTTCACTTTATCAACGCCCGGATGCATTCGGGCGGCTTGACCGGACCTATGTCTCGCCGATGCGCACGTCCCAGATCGTCCCCCTCGTCGTCGCCACCGCGCTGTTCATGGAGAACACCGATTCCACCGTGATCGCCACCGCGCTCCCGGCCATCGCCCGGAGCCTGAACGAGGATCCGATCGCCCTGAAGCTCGCGCTGACCGCCTACCTCGTCAGCCTCGCGATCTTCATCCCGATCAGCGGCTGGATGGCCGACCGGTTCGGGGCCCGCACGGTGTTCCGGGTCGCCCTCGGGGTGTTCATGGTCGGCTCGCTGGCCTGCGCGGCCTCGAACTCGCTCGCCGGCTTCGTCGCGGCCCGGTTCTTCCAGGGGCTCGGGGGCGCCATGATGGTGCCGGTGGGGCGCCTCGTGATCCTGCGCAGCGTGCCCAAGAGCGAACTCGTCAGCGCGCTGGCCTATCTGACGATCCCGGCCCTGATCGGACCGATCTGCGGTCCGCCGCTGGGCGGCTTCATCACCACCTATTTCGACTGGCGCTGGATCTTCTTCATCAACATCCCGATCGGCATCGCCGGCATCGTGCTCTCGACGATCTACTTCGAGAACGTCCGCGAGGCCGAGCGCCCGCCCCTCGACGTCCTCGGCTTCCTGCTCTCCGGACTGGGACTCGCCACGCTGATGCTCGGCCTCGCCTCCACCGGCCGGCAACTCCTGCCGGACGGGCTGTCCGGGATCTGCCTCGGCGCCGGCTGCGTGTTCCTGATCCTGTACTTCCGGCACTCGCGCGGCATGGCCAACCCGGTCATTCGCCTCGACCTGCTGCGGTATCCGACCTTCCGGGCGGCGGTGACCGGCGGCAGCCTGTTCCGGATCGGCACAGGCGCGATCCCCTTCCTGCTGCCGCTGATGCTGCAGATCGGCTTCGGCCTCGATCCGCTCCGGTCAGGGCTGATCACCTTCGCGGCGGCGGCCGGCGCGCTCCTGATCAAGATCATCGGTCCGCGCATCCTGCGGGCCTACGGCTTCCGCCGGGTGATGCTGGTCAACGCGCTGGTCGCCTCCGCCTTCCTGGCGGTGAACGGGCTCTTCACCGCCGAGACTCCGCACGCGGTCATCATCTTCGTGCTGCTGATCGGCGGCTGCGTGCGCTCGCTGCAATTCACCTGCGTCAACGCCATCGCGTATGCCGAGCTGGAAAACCGCGAGATGAGTGCCGCGACGAGCCTCGCCAGCGTGGCCCAGCAGCTCTCGCTCAGCCTCGGGGTCTCCCTCGGGGCGCTGGCCCTGGAGGGGGCCGCCGCCCTGCACGGCCGCACCGAGATCGCGGCGCAGGATTTCGCCCCCGCCTTCCTGGCGGTGGCGCTGATCTCGGTGATGTCGTTCTTCCCGTTCCGGCGGCTCAGCCCGGAGGCCGGCGCCGAGGTCTCGGGGCACCGGCTCGTCGCCGCCGCCCCGCGCAACGCGATGCCGTAGGACGCGGCGGTGTCCTGGAATAGGCCACGTCTTGAACCAGGCCGGGTCTTGGACCTCAGACGGCGTCTCGGATCTCAGGCAGCGGCCCGGGCCGGGGCGCGCCCGGGCGCACGCTTGGGCTTCTGCGCGCCGCGCGCGGCGGCATTCGACTTGGCCGGAGCCTTGGCGGGGCTCGCCGCGGTACGGGCGCCCTGGCGCCAGCCCTGCCAGCTCCAGCGGCCCGGACCCGTCATGGCGTAGATGAGGAAGCCGCCCGCCAGGCCGAAATCGGCCAGGAGCAGGGTGCGCTCGGCCACCGCGCTCGGTCCGGCGAACTGCCAGAACGGGTGGAGCAGCACCGCCATCACGCCCGCGAAGGCGGCGAGCGCCAGGCCGCTGATGCGGGGCAGCACGCCCAGGATGAGGGCGACCGGCCCGAAGACCTGGACGATCACCGCCGCGGTGGCGACGGCGTTCGGCGACGGCAGGCCGGTGGCCGCGAGGGTCACGGCGAAGCCCGAGACGTTGAGGGCCCGGGCGATGCCGGTGGGCAGCAGCGCGGCGGCGAGCAGCAGCCGGGCGAGGAAGAGCAATCCGTCTTGGGCACGGCCGGTCACGTCGCGAGCTCCGTCTGGCATCCTGGAATGCCGAGCTTTGTCGGGACCGGCTGAAGACGGCGTTAAGGCCGCCGCGCCCTCAACCGGAGACGCCGCCGCGGAACAGGCGGCCGCGCTCGGTCCAGGCCACCACCGCGAGGGCGAGGCCGCCGAGGAGCGCGTAGCCGATGCCGATGGGCAGCACCGAGCCGTCGAAGGCGTGCCCGATCAGGAAGCCGCAGAACGCGCCGAGGATCGTGGTGTAGAAGCCCAGGAAGGACGAGGCCGTGCCGGCGATCTCGCCGAGGGGCTGCAGGGCCAGGGCGTTGAAGTTCGGCATGGCGAAGCTGATCAGGAACTGGTTGGCGGCCAGGATCGAGAGGAACAGGGCCAGCGGCGGATGGCCGTGATAGGCGAGCCCGACCACGACCTGCCCCACCGCGACCACCACGAACAGGCTCAGGCCCGCATGGGAGAGGGGCCGCATGCCGAGGCGCCGGACGAGGCGGGCATTGACCAGGGTGGCGGCCCCCATGGCGCCGGCGACGAGCCCGAAGGCCAGGGGGAACAGGGCGCCGAGGTGGTAGAGCCCCGTGTCGAAGACCTGCTGGGCCGAGCCGACATAGCCCATGATGCAGCCGGTGAGCAGGCCGAGGGCGGTGGCGTAGCCCACAGCCACCCGGTTGCGGAAGGTGATGCCCACCGCCTGGGCGACCGCCCCGAGGGAGAAGGGGCGCCGGTACTCGGGATGCAGCGTCTCGGGCATCCGCCAGGCGAACCAGACCACCAGGAGGCCGGCCAGCGCCAGCATCGAGACGAAGACGTAGACCCAGGAGCCGAGCAGCAGCATCGCGCCGCCGATGGCCGGCGCGATCATCGGCACGATGAGGAAGACCATCATGATGAGCGACATCACGCTCGCCATCTCGCGCCCGGCGAAGCGGTCGCGCACGATCGCCGTCGACAGGACGCGCCCGCTGGCCGCGCCGATGCCCTGGATGATCCGCGCCGCGAGCAGCCAGCCGAAGGACGGCGCCACCATGGCGAGGCCGGTGCCGACGACGTAGATCGCCAGCCCCGCCAGCAGCACGGAGCGGCGCCCGTAGGTGTCCGAGAGCGGCCCGTAGACGATCTGCGCGGTGCCGAAGCCGATCATGTAGACGTAGACCAGGAGCTGCAGGCTGTTGGCATCGGCCACGCCGAACCGGGCCTGGATCGCCGGGAAGGCCGGCAGCAGGTTGTCGATGGAGATGGCCGTCACCGCCATCATCAGCGCGACGATGCCGACGAACTCGCCGAAGCCCGGACCCTTCCAGGGCCGGGCCGCTGGCCCGGAGGCGGTGTCGGGGAT
>NZ_JBYSXL010000120.1:6651-8018 GCF_058782155.1 Methylobacterium sp. FW306-05-D | reverse complement strand
CGATCGGCCCACGCCGCGGTCCCGACGCGCCGCCCCCGCCGCCGCCGAAGGCCGCGCATTTCCGCCTGGAGCGGGGCGAGACCGCCCTCGACGTGAAATGCGCCGACGACGAGCCGATGAAGGCCTGCGCCGACCTCACCCTGCAGATGCTCGACCGCCTCGCCGCGCTGCCGAGCCAGCCGAAGCCCGAGGCTCCCCGGCCGGACGCGCGCTGAACGCGCGCCCCCCGGCGATCGACGGCGCCGGGGGGGGGCCCGGGGGGGCCCCCGCGTCCCAGCCCCATCCGAAAGAGAGATGTCCATGCCCGAGATGCACAGCACCCACGGAACGATCTGGGCCCTGTTCGGCCACCGCCTCGCCCTCGAGGGGCCCGACGGCCGAATCCTCGTCGATCTCGGACCGGAGGGCGCCAGGGCGCTGGCCGGGCGGTCGGTGCCCCTCAGGGTCGGCGACGCGGTCGCGGTGACCGGCGAGCGCAGGCCGACGGAGATCAAGGCCGCCGCGATCACGGGGCCGGACGGCCTCCGTCACGCCATCGCCCATCCCGGTCCGGGGAGACAGGACGAAGCCTCGGCCGACCCGGCGACGGCCCTCGCGGCCCTGCGCCAGGCAGGGTATCAGGTGGATGGGGTGCCGACGCGCAAACCGAAGCATTTCGAGGTCCGCGCCAGCAGGGATGGCGGACACTACGCCGTGCACGTCACCTTCGCGGGCGTCATCCGCAAGGCCGAGCCCCTGCCGGACAGCGCGCTGCGCGCCGGTTGACTGCACGACATGGCGCGATGTCGCAGCGTGACCAGGGGCACGCGACGCGCGACTGGTTTGCGCGATACATCTTCCGCGCGGGTCCGGTGACGTGCTAGGCGCTCCCTGGTTATAGCCTTTCGAGGAGACTTCCGCATGTCCAATCTGTCCCGGCTCGCCGTCGTCCTGGGCGCCGCCGCCCTTGCCCTGCCCCTGGCGATCCCGGCCTCGGCCAAGGGCCCGGGCGCGTCGAAGGTGATCTCGATGGTCGATACCGACAACGACGGCACCATCGACCTCAAGGAGGCCCAGGCCGTGGCCGGCGCCCTGTTCGACAAGCTGGAATCCGACAAGGACGGCACCGTCGACGCCAAGGAGCTGAAGGGCCGCGTCAGCAAGAAGGCTCTCAAGGCCGCCGATCCGGATTCGGACGGCACCCTCGACAAGACCGAGTTCCTCGCCCTGGTCGAGGCCCGCTTCAAGGCCGCCGATCCGGACAACGACGGCACCCTCGACGCCAAGGAGCTGAAGACCCCCGCCGGCAAGGCGCTGGTCTCCCTCCTCAAGTAAGTGCGGCCGGTGCCTCGGGCACCGGAACCCGACCCGCCTCCAGGACGGGGGGG
>NZ_JBYSXL010000120.1:0-6643 GCF_058782155.1 Methylobacterium sp. FW306-05-D | reverse complement strand
CGCCCCCCCCCCCCCCCCCCCCCCCCCCCCCCCCCCCCCCCCCCCCCCCCCCCCCCCGTCCGTGTTTCAGGGCCCTGGAAAGCTCACGCCCTGAACGCGCCGAGGATTGACCGGAGACGGGTGTTCAGAACATTCCAGGCTGGCACGCCATTCGCAGACCCGTTCGCGGATGGCCGCAGCGCCGAAACGAAGGCCGGTTCATGGAATTCTTCGCCCAGCAGTTCATCAATGGTCTGACGCTCGGGTCGATCTACGGCCTGATCGCCCTGGGCTACACCATGGTCTTCGGCATCATCGGAATGGTGAACTTCGCCCATGGCGACGTGTTCATGCTGTCCTCCTTCATCGCGCTGATCTTCTTCCTCATCCTCACGTCCTGGCTCGGGCTGACCTCGGTCGCCCTGGTCTTCCTGATCGTGCTGGTGCTCGCCATGATCCTGACCGCCCTGTGGGGCTGGGCGATCGAGCGGGTGGCCTACCGGCCCCTGCGCGGCTCGTTCCGCCTGGCGCCGCTGATCTCGGCCATCGGCGTGTCGATCTTCCTGTCGAACTTCGTCCAGGTGGTGCAGGGCGCCCGCAACAAGCCGGTGCCGCCCCTCGTGCGCGACGTCATCGTGCTCTACCAGAACGAGCAGTACACCGTGACCCTGTCCTACAAGCAGGCGATCATCATGACGACGACCGCGCTGCTGCTGGCCGGGTTCTGGTACCTCGTGCAGCGCACCTCCTTCGGGCGGGCCCAGCGCGCCTGCGAGCAGGACCGGCGCATGGCGGCCTTGCTCGGCATCAACGTCGACCGGACGATCTCGCTGACCTTCGTGCTCGGCGCGGCGCTCGCGGCGGTGGCCGGCACCCTCTACCTTCTCTATTACGGCGTGGTCTCGTTCTCGGACGGGTTCGTGCCCGGCGTGAAGGCCTTCACGGCGGCGGTCCTGGGCGGCATCGGCTCGCTGCCGGGCGCCGTCCTCGGCGGCCTGATCATCGGCCTGATCGAGACCTTCTGGTCGGCCTACTTCTCGATCGAGTACAAGGACGTGGCCGCGTTCCTCATCCTCATCGTGGTGCTCATCTTCAAACCATCCGGCATCCTCGGACGCCCCGAAGTCGAGAAGGTCTGACCATGGCGACAGGATCGACGATCGGCGCGGTGGCCCCCACCGTCGGCCGCCGCTCCGGCGCGGCATTCGCGGAGATGCTCAAGGATTCGGCACTCTTCGCCCTGGTCACCCTCGGCCTGAGCATCCCGGTGGTGGCCTACCGCACCGATCTCGGGCAGGGCACCGGCCTCGAGCTCACCGGCCGCTGGGGCGTCGTCGCGGCCCTGTGCCTCGCGGTGTTCGTGCTGCGCCTGGGCCAGCGCCTAATCCTCGGGGAAGTCGCGCGCCGGCGCGAGGCGCACCGGATCGCCACGGCCGGCACGCCCCCGGTGGTGGCCCGCGCCGGCCGCGTGCTCGCGCCGCTGACGCTGGGCGTCGCCCTCACCCTGCCGCTGCTCGCGGCCCTGGGCTCCGGCGGCCTGTCCGAGGGGCGCTACTGGATCGACCTCGGCATCCTCATCCTCACCTACGTCATGCTCGGCTGGGGCCTGAACATCGTCGTCGGCCTCGCCGGGCTCCTCGACCTCGGCTACGTCGCCTTCTACGCGGTCGGGGCCTATTCCTACGCCCTGCTCTCCACCGTGTTCGGGCTCTCGTTCTGGATCTGCCTGCCGCTGGCGGGCCTGTTCGCCGCCGCCTTCGGCGTGCTGCTGGGCTTTCCCGTCCTGCGCCTGCGGGGCGACTACCTCGCCATCGTGACGCTCGCCTTCGGCGAGATCATCCGCCTCGTGCTGATCAACTGGGTCGACTTCTCCGGCGGCGCCGCCGGCCTCTCCTCGATCCCGCGGGCGAGCTTCTTCGGGATTCCCTTCACGGCCGGGGAGGGCGGGTTCGCCCAGACCTTCGGGCTGACCTTCAACCCGATCCACCGCATCATCTTCCTCTACTACCTGATCCTGGTGCTGGCGCTGATCACCAACCTCGTGACGCTCCGCATGCGGCGTCTGCCGCTGGGGCGCGCCTGGGAGGCCCTGCGCGAGGACGAGATCGCCTGCCGGTCGCTGGGCATCGACACCACCATGACCAAGCTCACCGCCTTCGCGCTCGGGGCCATGTTCGCGGGCTTCGCCGGTTCGTTCTTCGCGGTGCGCCAGGGCTTCGTCTCGCCGGAGAGCTTCAACTTCCTCGAGAGCGCGATCATCCTCGCCATCGTGGTGCTCGGCGGCATGGGCAGCCAGGTCGGCGTCGCCATCGCGGCGATCGTCATGGTCGGCGCCCCGGAACTGCTGCGCAACCTCTCCTTCCTCAAGGCGGTGTTCGGCGAGGGCTTCGACCCGAACGAGTACCGCCTGCTGCTGTTCGGCCTCGCCATGGTCTGCATGATGGTCTGGCGCCCGCGCGGATTGATCTCCGAGCGCTCGCCGTCGGTCCGCCTCGGGAGGCGCGGCGCATGACGCTCGCCACCGGCACCACCCGCCTCGCCACGGTGCAGGACGAGCCCCCGGCGGCGATTCCCGGCGGCCCCGCCGACCCGATCCTCGTGGTCGACCACCTGACCATGCGCTTCGGCGGCCTGACCGCCGTCGGCGACCTCTCCTTCAAGGTCGGACGCGGCGACATCACCGCGCTGATCGGCCCGAACGGCGCCGGCAAGACCACGGTCTTCAACTGCATCACCGGCTTCTACAAGCCGACCGAGGGCATGATCCGGCTGCGCCAGGCGGGCGGCGAGACCTACCTGCTGGAGCGGCTGCCCGGCCACGACGTCAACCGCCTCGCCCGGGTCGCGCGCACCTTCCAGAACATCCGCCTGTTCCCGCAGATGACCGTGCTGGAGAACCTGCTGGTGGCCATGCACAAGCCGCTGATGCGGGCCTCCGGCTTCTCGCTCGCGGGCATCCTCGGCCTGCCGGGCTATCGCCGGGCGCAAGCCGAGGCGATCGAGAAGGCCGCGGCCTGGATCGAGCGCATCGGCCTCACCCACCGGGCCGACGAGCCGGCGGGGGACCTGCCCTACGGCGACCAGCGCCGCCTGGAGATCGCCCGCGCCATGTGCACGGACCCGGTGCTGCTCTGCCTCGACGAGCCGGCCGCCGGCCTCAACCCACGGGAATCGGCCGACCTCAACACCCTGCTGCGGATGATCCGCGACGAGTACGGCACCTCGGTGCTGCTCATCGAGCACGACATGTCGGTGGTGATGCAGATCTCCGACCGCATCGTGGTGCTCGATTACGGCATCAAGATCGCCGACGGGACGCCCGACGAGATCCGCAACGACACCCGGGTGATCGCGGCCTATCTCGGCGTCGACGACGAGGAGGTGGCGGCCGTGGAAGCGGAAGTCGGACTTGCGGGAACCGCTGCGGGAACCACAGCATGAGCGTCGCGGGCATCAACGTGCTGGTGGACGAGACCCGCGCCCGGAGGGCGCAGGCGGACATTGAGGCCGGCCGGGCGCCGCTCCTCAGCGTGCGCGGGGTCTCGGCCTATTACGGCAGCATCCGCGCCCTGAAGAACGTCGACATCGACGTGCACGAGGGGGAGATCGTCGCGCTGATCGGCGCCAACGGGGCCGGCAAGTCGACCCTGATGATGACGATTTTCGGCCAGCCCCAGGCGCGCGAGGGGACCATCACCTTCGCGGGCCAGGACATCACCAAGCTCCCGACCCACGAGATCGCCCGGCTCAACCTGGCCCAGTCCCCCGAGGGCCGGCGCATCTTCTCGCGCATGACGGTGCGCGAGAACCTGCAGATGGGGGCGGCCGTCAACGGGGGGAAGCATTTCGCCGAGGACCTCGAGCGGATGTGCACCCTGTTCCCGCGCCTGCGCGAGCGCATCGACCAGCGCGGCGGCACCATGTCGGGCGGCGAGCAGCAGATGCTGGCCATCGCCCGCGCGCTGATGAGCCGGCCGCGCCTGCTCATGCTGGACGAGCCCTCGCTCGGGCTGGCGCCCCTGGTGGTCAAGCAGATCTTCTCCGCCGTGCGCGACCTCAACGCCCGCGAAGGCCTGACCGTGTTCATCGTGGAGCAGAACGCCTATCATGCCCTCAAGCTCGCGCATCGCGGCTACGTCATGGTCACGGGGGCGGTCACGATGAGCGGCACCGGCCAGGCGCTCCTCGACGACCCGCAGGTGAAGGCCGCCTACCTCGAGGGGGGATCGCACTGAGCATGGCCGACGGTTTCAGCCTCGATCCGCGCAGCCTCGGGATCTTCCTGCTCATCACCGTGGCGATGGGGGGCGGTGCGGCCTGGATGACGGGCAGCGGGCTCGCCCGCGGCTGGCGCCCGTTCTGGCACTGCGCCCTGGCGCTCCTGCTCATCGCGGCGGTGACGCGCTTCCTGCACTACGCGCTGTTCGAGGACCCGCTGCTGTCGCTGCCGGCCTACGCCGTTGACGCGGCGGTCGTCCTCGCCATCGGGGCCGTGGCCTACCGCTACACCCGCACCGGACAGATGACCCGGCAATATGCCTGGCTCTACGAGCGCACCGGCCCGCTGAGCTGGCGGGATCGGACGAGCGCGCCGACGCCGTGAGGCCCGGCGCTTGGACCACCCCCGCAGGGGGCCACTTCGCGTGTCATGCGCCGACAGCGCCGGACGATCCGCCCGGCGCGGCGCTTCGAGAGGGGAAACGGGCATGAAGTCATTGTTGTCGGCCGGCGTCGCGCTCGGCCTGATGCTGGCGGCCACCGCCGCCCGGGCCGAGATCAAGATCGGCGTGGTGGTGCCGGTCACCGGCCCGAACGCCGCCTTCGGAGCGCAGATCAAGACCGGCGCGAGCCAAGCCATCGCGGACATCAACAAGGCGGGCGGCGTCAACGGCGAGAAGCTCGTCATGACGGTGGGCGACGACGCCTCCGACCCCAAGCAGGGCGTGTCGGTGGCCAACAAGTTCGCCTCGGAAGGGGTGAAGGCCGTGGTCGGCGCCTTCAATTCCGGCGTCTCGATCCCGGTCTCGGACGTGCTGCAGGAAGCCGGCATCGTCGAGGTCAGCCCGGCCTCCACGGCGATCAAGTACACCGAGCGCGGCAACTGGAACACCTTCCGCACCTGCGGCCGCGACGACCAGCAGGGCGCGGTGGCGGGCGCCTACCTCGCCGACAAGTTCAAGGGCAAGAAGATCGCCTTCGTCCACGACAAGACCCCCTACGGCAAGGGCCTGGCCGACGAGACCCTGAAGGCCCTGAAGGCCAAGGGCGGCTCGAACGTGCTCTACGAGGGCATCAACCCGGGCGAGAAGGATTTCTCCGCCCTGGTCTCGAAGCTCAAGCAGGCCAATGTCGACGTGGTCTATTTCGGCGGCCTCTACACCGAGGCCGGCCTGCTGATCCGCCAGATGCGCGACCAGAGCCTCAAGGCGCCGCTGATGGGCGGCGACGGCATCGCCGACCGCGAGTTCGCCCAGGTGGCGGGCCCGGGCTCGGACGGCACCCTGATGACCTTCTCGCCGGATGCCCGCAAGAACCCGAAGTCGAAGGCGACCGTCGACGCCTTCAAGGCCATGAACTTCGACCCCGAGGGCTACACCCTCTACGCCTACGCCGCCACGCAGATCCTCGCCGACGCGATGAAGGCGACGAAGTCCACCGACGGCCAGAAGGTCGCCGCCTACATGCGCGAGGGCAAGCCCTTCAACACGGTGATCGGCGACATCGCCTACGACAAGAAGGGCGACATCACCCGGCCGGACTACGTGATGTACATGTGGAAGAAGGGGGCCGACGGCTCGATCAACTACGCCGGCAACGAGCAGCCCTAGGCACGCCGGACGCCACCGCCGCCGACCGGGGCCGGGGGAGCGATCCCCCGGCCCTTTCTCGTATGCGCCCGCGAGGGCTCCGGCCCCGGGCGCGACGAACCTGCACACCCTCCCGACCGGGAACAGCGCCCGGCCGGGTCGGTTGGTCGTGGCGTGTCGCGGGCGGGTCTCGCCCCCCGCGAAAGACCCACACCGACGGGAGCAGACATGTCCAACAAGCACCTGAAGACCGACGTCCCCAGCGACGCCGACCTCAAGGGCAATCCCGGGATCGGCCAGTCGAAGGGCATGACCGGGCGCAACCCGAACGACATCGCGGCGGACTCGACCGTCGAGGGCGACGTCGACAACGAGACGACGCCCGAGGGCGGCGTCGACCCGAACCACCGCCCGCGCAAGAACGCCTGAGGCGGCGGCCGTCGCGGGCCTCCCCCGTGACAGCGAGGCGGCCGTGCGGTGGCCGTCCGGCGACGAGCCGCCCGGTCACCGCAGGTCAGCCCTGCCCGCGCCGGGGGAACGCGCGGGTTAACGGATCGCCTGCGTTCGGTTAGCCCAAGCTGTGCCGTCGTGACGGCATCGCACCTCAGGAGCCTGGATGACCAAAGACGTGCAGCCCGATCGCCCTGACTCGCCGCTCGCATCCGTCTCTGACGAGATCTCCTCTTCCCTCCGAACCCGAGGGCCGGACGGACCGGGCGAAGACGCACCGACCCCCGCGCCGGACGCGCAGACCCCCTCGACCTTCGAGAACGACAGCTTCGAGGGCTTCGGCTCCTTCGGCTGATCGGCGAGCGCGCGGCGCCCCGGCCCGGCGCAGCGCCGGACCGGTGGCGCCG
>NZ_JBYSXL010000011.1:0-82416 GCF_058782155.1 Methylobacterium sp. FW306-05-D | reverse complement strand
CGGGGTGGCGGGGGCCGATCTCCTCGACCTCCTGACCAGCACCCTGTTCGCCTCGCCGGTCTACAAGAACTACGGCGGCCTCATCGCCGCCCGGCGCTACGAGCCGCCGGGCTTCAACCTCAAGCTCGGCGCCAAGGACGTCGGTCTGGCCCTCGCCGCGGCCGGGGCGGCCGGCGTGCCGATGCCCTTCGCCAGCGTGCTGCGCGACAACCTCATCGAGGCGATCGGCCACGGCGATGCCGACAAGGATCTCGCCGCCCTGGCGGAAGTGGCCCGCCGGCGCGGCCGGACGGCCTGACCCGAGGCGCCCGCCGCCTCAGCGGGCGAAGACGAACAGCGACACGCCGACCACCACCGGGACCAGGGCGGCGACGCCGATGAACAGCGGCATGATCCAGCCGCTGCCGTTCTCGGGCGTGGCGGCCGTCCGCGCCTTCGGCGGCGCCGCCTCGGTCCTGCGGGCGAGGGCGATGCGCTCGTGCGAGGGCGCGTTGCCCGCCGCCTCGTCGTCGGTGCCGAGCTGCGACAGGCCGGGATCGTAATGGGCGATCTTGTCGCCGGTCCGGCCGCTGTCGATGTCCGCCTTCAGCATGGCGGTGGTGGGCCGCTCGGAATCGGGCGGCGTCTCGACCGCGAGGTTGCCCGGGGCGGGCGGCGTTTCGGATCGCAAGGTCATCGGGGGCTCCGTGTCGGGGCGCGTATCGGTCGAGGGGGCAACGCGCAATTGGCCTCGCCCGTTCGCCGCCGCCCAGCGATGCAGGCTCAGGACCGGTCGGGGGCGTCGCCCTTCGGCTTCGGGCTCGGGTCCGAGATGTGGCGCAGGGTCTCGGGCGGGGTCGCCGCCCCGACCGCCTCGACGCTGGCGATCGATCCGCCCGAGACGGCATCCCGGCGCGGGACGTCGGAGGCGATCCGGGCCGCTTCCGCCTCCCCGCCCGGGTCCGATCGCAGCGCGTGCTGCAGGCGGTCCGGCAATCCGACGTCCCGGGCCTCGTCCTGGCCCGGATCCTGGCCCAGATCCTGGCCCAGGTCTTGGCCGTTGCGATCGGTGTAGGGGTCGAAGTCGCGCAGGTTCGGGCGGGCGGGAGCGTCGGACGGCTTGCTTGTCTCGGACATCGCGGATCTCCGGGGCAGGGGATCACGGGATGGGAGGGATCACGGGATCCAAGGATCGGGGGACGGCCGGCGTGACGGAATCGCCTCGGCCGGAGACCGCGCGGCGAGGGGCAGCGGCGGCTCGCGCCGGCGCGGTCAGGCGGCGCCGCGGGTCATGAGGCCCGTCCCGACCATACGGTCGGTCGTCTGCGCCGTGACCTGGTTCCGGCCATTGTGCTTGCTGCGGTAGAGCGCGGCATCGGCCCGGGTCACCAGGCTGTCGCTGGTCTCGCCGGGCCGGAACTCCGCGACCCCGAAGGAGCAGGTGCGCGCGCCGGCGACGGGCAGGGGCGTCGCCGCCAAGCGCTGGCGCAGGCGCTCGGCGAGGGCGAGGGCGCCGTCGAGGCCGGTCCCCGGGCAGACGATCAGGAATTCCTCGCCGCCCCAGCGGCCGACGGTGTCGGCGGGGCGCACGCCCTCCGCCAGGACCGCCGCGAGGGCGACGAGCACCCGGTCGCCGACCTTGTGGCCGTGGCGGTCGTTGATCGCCTTGAAGTGGTCCACGTCGGCCAGGATCACGCAGAGCGGGGCGCCCTGCGCCTTTGCCGCCTCCGCCGCGGCCTCGAGGGCAGCGTCGAGCCGGCGCCGGTTGTCGAGGCCGGTGAGCAGATCGGTGTTGGCCAGGCGCTCGAGGTCCCGCGTGCGCTCGGCGACGCGGACCTGCAGCGAGGCGTTCATCTCGCGCAGGTCCTGCATCAGCCGGGCATTCTCCTCGAAGGCGCGGCGCAGGCGCCGGACCATCGTGTTGAGGGTATTCGCCAGGGCATGCAGTTCGTGGCGTCCCCCCGCCGTCAGCATCAGGGGCCGCGCGCCTAGGGTGTCGGCGTCGAGATGCCCCAGGAAGCGGCTGATCTGCGCCAGGGGCCGGCCGACCATGCGGCGGATCACCAGGAAGAAGATCAGCCCGAGCACCAGCGACTTCAGCGCCGAGTTGATCAGGATCACGATCAGGGTGTTCGTGACCTGGTCGATGGCGATGGCGTCGTTCGAGTGGAGCGTCCACGCGCCGGTCGGATAGCGCTGGCCGTCGCGCTCGGTGTGGACCAGGGCGAAGGTGCGGCTGATGGGCCGGCCGTAGCCGGGGTCGACCGGGGTCTCGGTGCCGTCGCGCGCCACCCGCACGGCGCTGCCGTCCGGCCCGATCACGGTTCCGAGGGCCTGGACGCGCCGGCCGCTCTCGTCGCGCACCTCGACGCCGAGCACGGCGGGCAGCTCCGTCATGCCGGTCAGGATGCCGGTGAGCACCGCGGCGTTGAAGCGCCACAGCGCGTCCTCGATCCCGGGACTGAAGGTCCGCTCCATGGCGGACAGGTCCTCCTGCAGGCGATCGCTGGCGCGGCGGTACTCGATCGCCATCTGGACGCCCGTGAGGGCCACCGCCACCACGATGTAGCAGCCGAAGATGACCCGCATCAGCCGGGTCGCGAGGGCGCGGCTGGGGACGGGCGCCTCGGCTCCGGCGGCGGTCTCAGGGCCTGCGGGCTTGGCGCCTGTGGACGTGGCGTCTGTGGGCTTGGCGCCTGCGGGCTTGGGCGTCCGCGAGCGGAGGAGCGGTCTCGACATCCGGGGTGCTACTCGCTCGACAGGAAGGACGCGTCGTAGACGGCCCGGAGCCTGGGCAGGTCCTCCGGCGCGGACCACGCCTCGATGATCCGCCGGTAATCCGGCCTCGTCCGCACCTCCAGGAGGATCGCGTCGATCCGGTCGATGATCTCCCGGCCCCAGGGCGTGCGCGAGCACATCACCCGGCTGAACACCGGCTCCGGGTCCTCGGTCATGGGCAGCCCGACCCAGGGCTTCGGCTCGCCCAGGGCCGCGGCGTAGTAGGCGGCGATGTCGGCGTACTCGACGAGGTAGTCGAGCCGGCCGTTCTGGAACATGCGGAAGGCCTCGTCGAACTCGGAATGCAGCTGCGGCGCCCCCGCGCTGCGCAGGACCGGGTCGATCGCCGGGCCCAGGGAGCGGCTGCGCAGCAGGCTGGTGCGCAGCTCCGGATGGTCCGCGAGCAGGCTGCGCAGGGAGAGGGGGGCGAGGGCCTCGAAGCGGGCGCGCTGCTCCTCCCGGACCATGATGCGCAGGGGATAGAACATGCCGGTGGGACGCGAGAAATACGCGAACCCGTCGCGCTCCGGCGTCCGCACGCCGCCGACGAAGCACCAGTCCGCACCCTGCTTCATGGCGCTGACCACGCGGGGGAAGGGCGCGTTGATGGTGTGATGCCGGTAGTCGCCGAGGCGCTGCGTCAGGATGTGCCGGACCCGATCCGCGACCCCGCCATCGGCTTGCGGGCCGTCGGTGATCATGTAGGGGGCGGCGGTATAGAGCGTCCAGGTCACCTGCTTGGTGGGCGCGGCCGCTTCCTTGGCGGGCGTAGCCGTTTCCCTGGCGGGCGCGGCCGCCTCGCCCGCGCGGGTGCGCGGGACGGGGCCCGGCGTTAGGAGGCATCCCGCGAGCGCCGCGAGGCCCAGGACGATGCGGGGGAACCGGAAGGACCGGATCATCGGAGCGCGGATTCCGCCCGGGCCGTGGCCGAAGCCGGCGGAATGCTTTGCGGGAAGCGGAAGGCGTTGCCCGGGTCCACCTGCCGCTTGATCGCCTGGAGGCGTTCGAGGTTCTCGCCGTAATAGGCCCGCGCCCAGTTCGGAAGGTCGCGGCTTGGGAAGTTCACGTAGGAGCGGGGCGTGACGAAGGTCTGCATCGCCGCGAAGTATTCGGCCAGCCAGGCCTGCTGGCGCGCCACCACGTCCGGCGGGTCGATCGGCGCCCACGAGGTTTCCATCTCGAAGATGAAATCGGCCTCGCGGTGAACGTAGGCGGTGTCGGTCGGACGCTTGTCCTTCACCCGGCCGCCCACCGCGAACAGGATGCCGAGATTGTCCTGGCGCACCGAGCCTCCCGGCCAGCGCGTCATCCAGGCGAGCATGGTCTCCAGGGCCTCGCCGGTGAGGCCGTCCCGCACGTAGCTCGAACGCATGTCGTAGAGCCCGGTCGGATCGTCGGTCGCCAGGTAGTCGCGCGCGCTCCAGTAATCGAGGTGATTGATCTGGGCGAGGTCCGGCTTCAGGATCGAGAAGGCCGGCGCCATGACCTGACGCAGGTCCTCCGGCGTGCCCCAGTAGATCCCGAGCGTCTGCGCCCGCAGGTCGCGCCGGTCCGGAACGCCGGGGTGCGCGGGCGCGATCTTGCTGCGTGTCGAGAGCATGGTGGCGTTGTCGCGCTGGATGCGCTGCAACGCCAGCATCACCTCGACCTGGCGCTCGGCCGGCCAGGCGATGTTGAAGGTCGTGACGTGGCCGACCGGGTCGAGGGCGAAGGTGAAATCCGTGTGCACCCCGAAATTGCCGCCGCCGCCGCCGCGCGCCGCCCAGAACAGGTCGCTGTTCTCGCCGCGGACCTCGCTGGCCCGGCGCAGCAGGCCGTCCGCCGTCACCACCTCGGTGGCGCGGAGGCTGTCGCAGGTCAGGCCGAAATGGGTCGCCGAGAAGCCCCAGCCTCCGCCGAGGACGAGGCCGCTCGTTCCCACCGTCGGGCATCGCCCCGACGGCACGGCGTGGCCGGTGCCCCGAAGCGCGTCGGCCATGTCCTGGTTGCTCGCGCCGCCCGCGACGGTGACGAGGCCGGCCTCCAGGTCCACCGCGACCCGGTTCATCGGCTTGACGTCGATGAGCAGGCCCTCGGTGGTCGAGAAGCCGGCGTAGCTGTGGCCGCCGGAGCGCACGGCGAAGGGCCGGTCCTCCTGGCGCGCCCAGGCGATGCAGGCCTGCACGTCCGCGGGGCTCGCACACATCGCGATCGCGGAGGGACGAACCTCCGCCCAGCGCGCGTTGTTGGGCCAGGCGGCATAGGCGTAGCCGCTGTCCCCGGGGCGCAGCAGGCGCCCGCGCAGATCCCGGCCGAGGGCGTCGAGGCCGCGCACGTCCCGGGCCGTTGTGGCCGAGGGGATCGCGCCAACCGGCATGGCGGCGGCGGCGGCACCGACCTTCAGAAAACGTCGGCGATGGAGACCTTGCGGCATGATCGGCAATCCGGACCCGAATGCGGACCACTGTGCCACCGGAAAGTTCAACGCTGGGTTAACCGAAGCAATAAATCCCCGATACTCCGTCGGTCTACAATTGCACAGTCTAGAACAATCTCATTCACTCCTGCGGGATTGTAGAGATGAAATCGTCATCTTGGCGATTGTTGCACGGGGTTTGCTGTCGGCCTGTGTATTCGGGCGACGACGGGAGCCGCTGATCCAGTAAAGCGGCCGGCGACAGGCCTGGCGGCGGAGGCCATCGGCTGCCGGAATCTGCACGGATCGCCGCCGCATCCGGTGGCGCGGCCCGGCGCCGGCGGGGTCGAGCGGGTTCCGTGGGCGCGCGCCCACGCTTGCGGAAACCCGCTCGCCGGCACAGGACCCCGTCTGGTCCCGCTCCTGCTTCCGAACCGTCGGAACGGACGGGATGGATCGGGACGCCATGCGGGGAAAACTGCCGGACGACGAGACGCGGGCGGAGAGCCGGGACCGGGTGGGCTCGATCTGCCGCTCCCTGCGCCGGGCCATCGTCGAGCGGGCGATCATGCCCGGCGACCGCCTGCCCGAAGATGCGCTGGGCGAGCGCTTCGGCGTCAGCCGCACCATCGCCCGCCAGGCCCTCGGGCAGCTGGCCGGGGAGGGGCTGGTGGAATTGCGGCGCAACCGCATCGCCGTGGTGGCGACTCCGAGCTGGGCGGAGGCGCGGGACACCTTCGACGTGCGCATCAGCCTGGAGCGCCTCGTGGTCGCTCGCCTCGCCGGCCGGCTCACGCCCGACCAGCAGGCGGCGCTCGAGGCCCATATCGGCCGGGAGGAGGCGGCCCAGGGCGGCGCGGACGGGGCCTCGATCCGCCTCGCCACCGAGTTCCACCTGCTGCTCGCGCAGATGACCGGCAGCCCGGTGCTGGAGCGCTACGTGGCCGAGCTCGGCTATCGCTGCGCCCTGGTGCTCTCGCTCTACAGCCGGCCGCATTCCGCCGAGTGCGGCGTGAGCGAGCACCGCGCCCTGGTCGCCGCCCTGGTCGCGGGCGACCCCGAGCGGGCCATGGCGCTGATGGACCACCACCTCGACGCGGTGGCCGAGCGGGCCCGGATCGTCGCGACCCCGCCCCGGGAGCGCGACCTCGGACGCCTGCTCGCGCCCTATGTCGAGCCCGTGGGCGGCTGACGGTCGCTCAGGTGTTCAGGCCGTGCCGGCTGAGGATGCGCTCGGCGCTGTCGTTCCAGACCTCCATGGTCACGATCAGGCCGTCGCGCACCGTGAACCGGTCGACGTAGCGGTTGCCCTCGAAGGGCGTCCCGTCCGGCCATGCGCCGTAGAGCGTGCCGAGGCTGTAGACCGTGGTGACGCCCTCGCCCGGCACCACGTCGAGACGCTCCATGCGCTTCTTCACCCAGGCGTAGCGTCCGGCGTTGAAGGCCGTGACCTCCCGGGGATGGCCGAAGGTGCGCCCGCCCGTGAACACGATGGTGATGCCCGGCGCCATGTAGGTCGCCGCCCGCTCGGGGTCGGGCACCATCGAGGCTTCGAGATAGGCGGTGACGTTGGCGGCGTCGCGGGCGGTGGTGTCGGTCGAATGCGCGGTCATGGCGGGGTCTCCGGGGGCACGCCCCTCCCTGCCGCAAATGCCGCCAAAGTGCATGCAACAAGTGTATGCACTTTGGCGCTTCCGGAGGCAGTGAACCGGGGCGTCGCAAAATTTCCGCAGCAAGTTCAAGGCCGAAGGCACTGGCACGGGGGTTGCGGACCGGAGCGCGAAGCACCCGCCGGAGACACCCCCATGCGCAGCCGTCCGATGCCGCCCCTGACCCGCCGCCTCGCCCTGGGCGCCTGCCTTGCCCTCGCGCTGCCGCTCGCCGGCGCGGCCCGGGCCGAGGAACCGATCCGGATCGGCCTCGTCACGGCGCTGAGCGGGCAGTCGGCCAAGTCCGGGGAGGCGATCTCCCGCGGCATCGGGCTCGCCATCGACGAGATCAACGCCGGCGGCGGCGTGCTCGGCCGGCCCCTGGAGCTGGTGGCGCGGGACGACGAGGCCAATCCGTCGAAGGGCGTGCTCGCCGCCCGCGAGCTGATCCAGCGGGTCGGCGTGGTGGCGCTGGTGGGCGGCCTCGACACGCCGGTCTCGATGGCGCTGGTGCCCATCGCCAACCAGATGAAGGTGCCCTTCCTCGGCCCCTGGGCCGCCGGCACCGGCATCACCCGCAACGGGGCCGCCGACAACTACGCCTTCCGGGTCTCGGCCGTGGACGCCCTGGTGGACGAGGCCCTGGTCGCCTACGCGGTGAAGACGCACGGGGCGAAGAAGCCCGGGATGATCCTGGTCAACAACGCCTGGGGCGAGTCGAACCAGCAGGGCCTGACGGCGGCGCTGAAGGCCGCCGGCCTGCCCGCCGCCGGCATCGAGAAGTACGAGGCCGCCGACCTCGACATGGTGCCCCAGCTCACCCGCCTGCGGGAGGCCGGCGCCGACACCCTGTTCCTCGTCGGCAATGTCGGGCCCTCGGCCCAGGTGGTCAAATCCCTCGACCGGATGGGCTGGAGCGTGCCGGTGGTCTCGCACTGGGGCCCGGCCGGCGGACGCTTCGACGAGCTCGCCGGGCCGAGCGCGGCCAAGGTCCACTTCATCCAGACCTTCACCTTCGCGGGCAACACCAGCCCCAAGGCCCTGGCCGTCCTCGACGCGCTCAAGGCGAAGTACCCGGCGATCAAGTCGATGGCCGACGTCACCCCGGCCGTGGGCATCGCCAACGCCTACGACGCCACCCACCTGCTCGCCCTGGCGATCAAGGCCGCCGGCTCGACCAAGGGACCGGAGGTGCGCGACGGCTTCTACAAGGTCGCGACCTATCCGGGCCTGATCAAGACCTACGACACGCCCTTCGCGCCGGGCCGGCACGACGCCCTCGGGCCCCAGGACTACGTCTTCACCCGCTTCCAGAACGGCGAGATCGTCGCCGTCACGAACTGAGGGCGCCGCGCCGATGCTCACGGGAACCCTCATCACCGGCCTCGGCCTCGGCAGCATGTACGGGCTCGTGGCGCTCGGCTTCCACATCACCTACGCGGTCTCCGGCACCGTGAACTTCGCGCAAGGGAGCGCCGTCACCCTCGGGGCGGTGCTGGGCTACACCCTGGCGGTCACGCTGGGCTGGCCGATGCCGGCGGCGATCCTCGGGCCGCTGCTCGGCTGCGCCCTCCTCGGCCTCACGGTCGAGCGCCTCCTGGTGCGGCCCTTCGTCGAGAAGGGCTCGGAGGCCTGGCTGCTCGCCACCGTGGCGGGCGGCATCGTCCTCGACAACGCGATGCTGTTCACCTTCGGCAAGGAGCCCCGCAGCCTGCCCTCGGCGCTCGCGGTGACGCCGGTGGAGATCCTCGGCACCGGCCTCTACCCGCTCCAGCTCCTGATCCCGGTGGTGGGGCTCTCGGTGGCGGCGGCGATCCAGACACTGTTCCGCCGCACCGATCTCGGCCGGGTGCTGCTGGCGGTGGCGCAGAACGCCGACGCCGCGCGGCTGATGGGCATCGACGTCCGGCGCACGGTGGCCTGCGCCTTCGCGCTCTCGGCGCTGCTGGCCGGGGCCGCCGGCCTCCTCATCGCGCCGCTGTTCTCGGTCTCGGCCGAGATGGGGGCGCTGTTCGGGATCAAGGCCTTCGCGGTGGCGATCCTGGGCGGCATCGGCTCGGCCACCGGCGTGGTGCTGGCGGGCCTGCTCTACGGCCTCGTCGAGGCCGGGGTCACCGCGACCCTCGGCTCCACCTACACCCAGCTCGTGGTCTTCTCGGTGATCATCCTGGCCCTGGCCCTGCGCCCCGACGGGCTCCTCGGCCGCGCGGCGATCAACAAGGTCTGAGCCCGATGCACGCCCTGCGCGCCCCGGCGGCGATGCCGCTGACGATCCTGGCCCTGACCCTGGCGGGCCTCGCCCTGGTGGGGCTGACGGGGGGCTACAGCCACTTCGTGATCGCCCTCGTGGCCCTCACCACCGTCGCCGGGACCGGGCTCAACGTCCTCCTCGGCCTGACCGGGCTGATCTCCTTCGGGCATGCGGGCTTCTACGCCATCGGCGCCTATGCGAGCGCGATCCTCACCGGGGCCGGCCTGAACTTCTGGCTCGCCCTGCCGGCGGCCGGCCTGCTCTCGGGCCTGGTCGGGGCCGGGCTCGCGGTGCCGGCCATGCGGGTGAAGGGCCCCTATCTCGCGATGGTCACCATCGCGTTCGGCTTCATCGTCGAGCACGCCCTGATCGAGGGCGGGTCCCTCACCGGCGGCCAGAACGGCCTCGTGGTCACCGCCGGGCCGAGCCTGTTCGGCTTCCCCTTCGCCGAGCGCGAATTGGCCTTCCTCGCCGTCCTCGGCGCGGGCTTGAGCCTCTACGGCTTCCACCGCCTCGCCCGCAGCCGTCTCGGCCGGGCGATGCGGGCGGTGCGCGACGCCGACGTGGCGGCCGCCTCCCTCGGATTCGACCCGGTGCGGGTGAAGACGCTGGCCTTCGCGATCTCGGCGGCGCTGACGGGCCTCGCCGGAGCGGTGCTGCCGCCCCTGATGCTGTTCATCGCCCCGAGCTCGTTTCCGTTCTCGCAGTCGATCCTGTTCGTGCTCTCCGTGGTGGTCGGCGGCGCCGGCACCGTGCTCGGGCCGCTCCTCGGCGCCCTCGTCACCGTGCTGCTGCCCGAGACGCTGGCCGGGCTCGCCGAGTACCGGCTGCTGTTCTTCGGCCTCGCCACCCTGGTGGTGCTCTGGCTGGTGCCCGCGGGGATCGTCGGCAGCGCCGCCCGGCTGCTGCCGCGGCCGCGGACCGGCGCCCGTCCGGCCGCGATCGATTTCGGCCGGCTCATCGGGCAGCGCGGCGGCGACCCTCTGGTGGTGGAGGGCATCGGCATCCGCTTCGGCGGCATCCGCGCGGCCGAGGGCGTCTCGGTGACGGCGGCGGCCGGGGCGGTGACGAGCCTGATCGGCCCCAACGGCGCCGGCAAGACCACCGTGCTCAACATGGTCTCGGGCTTCTACCGGCCGCAGGCCGGCGCGATCCGGCTCGGCGGCCGCGACCTCGCCGGGGCCCCGGCCCACGCCATCGCCCGGGCCGGCATCGCCCGCACCTACCAGACCACGCGCCTGTTCGGTTCGCTGAGCGTCCTCGACAACGTCGCCCTGGCCTTCGAGCCCGGCCGCCTCCGGCACCCCTCCGGCAAGGGCGACCGCGCCGCCGCCGCGTCCCTCTTGGACTTCGTCGGCTATGCCGGCGACCTCGACCGGCCGGCCGCGGAGCTGCCCCATGTGGACCGCCGCTTGGTGGAGATCGCCCGGGCGCTGGCCGGCCGGCCGCGCATCCTCCTCCTCGACGAACCCGCCGCCGGCCTGACCCGGGCCGACACCGACGCGCTCGGCGGCCTCCTGCGCCGGATCGCCGGGCAGGGCATCGCCGTGGTGCTGGTGGAGCACGACATGCCCCTGGTGATGGGCGTCTCCGACGCCATCCTGGTCATGGATGCCGGCCGCCCGATCGCCCACGGGAATCCGGCCGCGATCCGCCGCGACCCGGCGGTGATCCGCGCCTATCTCGGCGGGGCCGACACGCCCGCGCGGCCCCGTGCCGCCCCCTGGACGCCGCCGGCCGACGCGGTGCTCTCCACCCTGGGCCTCACCGCCGGCTACGGCGCCGCCCCGGTCCTCGACCGCGTCGCCCTCGAGGTTCGCCCCGGCGAGACCGTGGCGCTGCTGGGCGCTAACGGCGCCGGCAAGTCGACGACCCTGCGGGCCCTCGCCGGCCTGCTGCGCCCCGTGGACGGCCGCATCGTCCTGGAGGACCGCAGCATCGCGCAGCTGCCCGCCCACACCATCGCCCGCCTCGGCCTCGCCCTGGTGCCGGAGGGCCGGCAGGTCTTTCCCGAGCTGACCGTGATCGAGAACATCCGCCTCGGGGCGCATGGCCGCAAGGCGCCCATCGACCCGGCCGAGATCGAGGTGCTGCTCACCCGCTTCCCCCGCCTGCGCGACCGGGCCACGAGCCGGGCGGGCCTGCTCTCGGGGGGCGAGCAGCAGATGCTGGCCATCGCCCGCGGGATGATGGCGCAGCCCCGCATCCTCCTCCTCGACGAGCCCTCCCTCGGCCTGGCGCCGGCGATGATCAACGCCCTCTACGCCGTGGTGGCGGACCTGCGCGACCAGGGCGTCACCATCCTGATCGTCGACCAGATGGCGGCCCTGGCCCTGACGGTGGCCGATCGCGGCTACGTGCTGGAGCAGGGCCGCGTCGTCACCGCCGGCACCGCCGCCGAACTCAGCGCCGATGCCGGCCTGGAAGCCGCCTATCTGGGCGCCGCCTGACGGGGGGCCGGGCTGCATCGGCGCATCGCCGACGCCGTTTTCGCGCGCCGGTCTGCGCTGACCCCGGAGGCGGGCCGTCGGGCCGGATTCCAGTCCGTTCCAACCGAGGCGGGGCGGCCTTCGACCGTGTGCGGACGCTGCGAACCTCCGCTTGCCGTCAGGCTGATCGGCCTCGGTTGTCTCGTGTTCCGCTCGGCGTCGAAGCGCGCTGTTCGCGTCCTGCCGAAAAACAGGCGCCCGACAGGGCGCCTGTGAGGTCGATCGGATGGGTCGCTCCGTCGATCGGCGGCGCGGTCAGTTCGCCCGGGCGACTTCGACGAGATTGTCCGAGAACGACGGGGCGTGGCCCATATCGGTGAAGGCCCCCGACGAGATGCTGTTGACGGTGCCTTCGTTGAGCTGGCGCCAGTAGCCCAGCGTCGCGACCACGATCCCGGCTTTGACGTCCTCGGTGATGCGCGCCACGCCCTTGAAGGCGCCGCGGTCGTTGGCGACCTGGACCCGGTCACCATCCCGGATGCCGCGCGCATCGGCGTCGTGCTGGCTGATCATCACGAACTGCTCGCCCTGGCCCTTCTGCTTGTCCTCCATGTTCGCGTAGCAGGAGTTCAGGAAGTAGTGGCTCTTCGGCGAGACGATGTTGAGCGGGAAGCGCTTGGCCAGCTCGGGGTCGTTGGTGTGGGACTCGCGCGGGCCGAGGTAGTCGGGCAGCGGGTCGAGCGCCTCGCCGGGCTGGAAGCCCTCGTACATCTGCCGGAACGGCGGCGCGACGAAGTTCGTGGCCCCTTCGACCATGAACATGCACTTGCCGGTCGGCGTCGGGAAGTTGCCCTCCCGGTGTGGGGCGCGGTCGTCGGGCGTGCCGACCTTGAGGCGCGCGAAGCCGTGCTCGCGCAGGTACGGGAGGTCGATGCCCTCGCAGGCCGGGGCGTCCCAATCGACGTAGTGCTCCAGGCACTCCGTGTCGGTCCACTTGAAGTTCTCTTCCTCGAACCCGAGCCGGGCCGCGAGCCGGCGGAAGATCTCGTTGTTCGGGATCGCCTCACCGGGGGCGTCCGCGCACTTGGTGTTGTAGGTCAGGTAGAGGTGGCCCCAGGACAGGATCATGTCCTCCATCTCCGCGCCCATCGTCGCCGGGAGCACGATGTCGGCATAGGAGGCGGTATCCGAGATGAAGTGCTCGGCCGAGACCATGAACAGGTCCTCGCGCATCAGCCCCTCGACGATCTTGTCGGTCTCGGGCGCCTGGGTGACGGGGTTCGAGTTCCAGCACATCATCGATAGGATCGGCGGATCGAGCTTCAGCTCGCCGGTCAGCGCCCGCCCGATCTGCAGGTTGCTGATGACGCGGGTCCCTTCCGGGATCAGGTCGGGCCGGCACATCACGTCGAACTTGTAGGGATGTTCCCAGACGCCGAATTGCGTGACGCCGCCGCCGACATGGCGCCAGGCGCCCGTCAGGGCCGGAATGGACGACACCGCCCGGATGGTCTGGCCGCCGCCGTAGTGCCGCTCCAAAGCCACGCCCATGCGGATGCCGACCGGCTGCTCGGTCGCCATCTCGCGGGCGAGCTTGCGGATGTCGTCGGCGGAAACGCCGGTGATCCCGGCGGCCCATTCCGGGGTACGCGGAGCAGCCCGCTCCTTCAGTTCCTCGAAGCCGACCGTGTAGTTGTCGACGTAGTCCTGGTCGACGAGGCCCTGTTCGATGATCGAGTTGATCAGCGCCATGGCGAGCGCGCCGTCCGTGCCGGGCTTCGGCGCGATGTGCCAGTCGGCGGCCTTGGCGGTGCGCGAGGCATAGGCGTCGATGACGACGACCTTGGCACCCTTCTTCTGGGCGTCCTTGACGATGGCCCAGTGGTGCAGGTTGGTGCTGACCGAGTTGCAGGCCCAGATCACGATGTACTTGGAGTGGATGTAGCTGTCCGGGTCGAGGCCCGCCGTCGGGCCGACGGTGAGGAGCCAGGCGGTGCACGAGCCCTCGCCGCAGAAGGTGCGCTCGGTCACGGTGGCGCCCAGGCGGTTGAAGAAGGCGTCGCCGCCGTTCAGCCCGTGCACCAGGCCCTGGTTGCCGAGGTAGCTGTAGGGCGCGATGGCCTGCGGCCCGTACTGGTCGATGATCGCCTTCCAGCGCGACACGATGGTGTCGAGGGCTTCGTCCCAGGTGATGCGCTCGAACTGCTTCGAGCCCTTCGGCCCGACCCGCTTCATCGGGTAGAGCAGCCGGTCGGGGTGGTAGTGGCGCTTCTCGTAGTCCTTGAGCTTCACGCAGAGGCCGCCCCGGGTCATCGGGTGGTCCGGGTTGCCGCGGACGCCGAGCAGTTCGCCGTCCTTGACCTCGAACAGCATCGAGCAGGTATCCGGGCAATCGTGCGGGCAGCCGCCGAAGAAGGTCTCGGTCAGGCTCTCGGCCTCGGCGACCAGCAGGGAGTCGGGCTTGACGATCTCGTTCATGTTTCCTCCACGGCCGAGCGTCTCGCTTTATTGTTCTAGCGGGCCGGCCCGGCGCACCGGCAGGATGCACGTAAGTGCGAACAATTCCAAATTCCGATCTCGGGTCGAGGGTCGCACCGGCCTGCGTTCGGAGCGCCAGCCGATGTCTTGCGGCGCCTGCGTTGCGCCAGCCGGCGTTCGGGACCACGACGGCGCGGTAGACCTCGGCCGCCGCGATCCCTCGCCGGCCCGAGTGGAGCCGGGGCCTGCGACCGGCGGGTGTCGACAGCGGACCGACGCCTGTCAGCCTTTCGGATTGATCTTCGGACGGCGGCCGGGCGACGCAGGAAGCGCCCTCGGCCCGAGCAGAGCGCACCCGCGAACGCCAAGGGCTCGGCCCAGCCGCCGTCAGACCGCTCACCCCACCCCGCGGGCGACCTCCTCGCGGAGCAGCGCCTCGGCGCGGGTGCGGGCGCGCGCCCAGCGCCGGCATTCGCGGCGCGCATCCGACAGGGCGCGGTGCTCCGAGGCCGGATCGTCCCGCGCGTCCTGGCGCAAAGAGGCCATGAGCTTGCCCGCCAGGGCGTCGCGCGTGGTCGGGGCGAGGCCGCCCGCCGCCAGGACGTCGAGGATCGCGCGGCGCTGCGCCTCCGCCGTGGCCTTCAGCCGGAGGGCGTGGCGCGGCAGGCCGGCCGCGCGCAGGAGCCGGCTCAGCCATTGGCCGTCCCAGGAGGGCGCCGAGGCGTAGAGCGCCACGTCGCGCAGGGCCGTGAGCATGTGCAGGGCCACCCAGTCGTGGGCGATTCCCTCCCGCACCAGGCGCTCCCGGGCGAGCCCGTGCACCGCCTCGGCCTCGGGCGCCCAGTCGGTCCAGCCCGGGGCCGGGCGGATCAGGAAGCTTTCCGAACCGCCCTCGGGAAACACCCACGCGACCTCGATCGGGTAGCTGGTCCTGGCGAGGGAGGACGCCTCGAAATCCAGGAAGGCGATGCGGCTCAAGGCGGGACCCTCGGGGCGGAAACCGGCTCGGGATGGGAAAAGAAGCGACGTCGGGCAACAAACCGGCGCAAAGCCGAGTTCCGGCTTCGACGAATCGCGAAGGACCCCGGGTGAGCGACGCAACACCGATCTCGATGCCCGCGCGCGGGACGCGCCGCTGGCTCGCCGACTCCGCCCCCACCCCGCTCACGCGCTTCCCCCCCGCGAGACCCGTCCTCCCGATCGGCCGGATCTCGGCCGCCCTGGCCGCGCCGCATCCGGCGCTCTGGGGCCTCGCCCTGGCGGTGGCCCTCCTCGACGCGGTGTGGCTGCGCCGGGCCGGGATCGCCCTGGCGCCCGCCGGCTTCGGCCTGGCGGCGGGCCTCGTGGCGGCGCTCCTCGCCCTCGCGGTCCTGTTCGGGCCGATCCTGTCCGAGCCCAAGCTGCGGGCCATGGCGCTGGCGAGCGCCAGCCTGATCGCCGTGACCGTGCCGCTCGCGGTGCTGCACTACCTCACCGCGACCTGGGCCCTGCCGCTGGCCGATGCGCGGCTGGCGCGGGCCGAGGCCGCCCTCGGCTTCGACTGGCCGGCCTATCTCGCCGCCCTGCAGGCGCATCCGCGCCTCGCCTGGTGGCTGGCCCTCGCCTACCACACCAGCGGTCCGCAGGTCGGGCTCACGGTGATCGCGCTCAGCGCCACCCTCCGGGTCGGCCGGCTCTGGGCCTATGTGCGGATGTTCGCGGTGCTGCTCCTCACGGTCGTGCTCGTCGCCGCCCTGGTGCCGGCCGCCGGCCCCTTCGTGCGGTACGGCCTCGTCACCGTGCCGGACGGGTCGATCGAGACCCTGGGCGCCCTCTGGCACCTCGACGCCCTGGAGCACCTGCGCGCCGGCACCCTGCCGATTCTGGCCCTGGAGGACATCCGCGGTCTCGTGACCTTTCCCTCCTTCCACGTCTGCCTCGCGGTGCTGACCGCCTGGGCGCTGGCGCCGATCCCGATCCTCGGCCCCCTGGCGATCGCCCTCAACGCCGTCGTCGTCGTGGCGACCCTCGGGGCCGGCGGGCATTACCTGCCCGACCTCCTCGCCGGCTTCGTGCTCTCGGTCGCGGTCATCGGCGGACGCGCGATCCTGCGGGGGCGCCGCGCCCGGCCATCGGGCCGCAGGCCCGAACCTGCCCCGTGCGGGTCGCGTTATCCGGGATGAGGGCGCGGGACACGGTCCGTGCGCCCCCGTCCCCGAGTAGCCCCAGCCCGAGTGGCCCCATCCCGGAGAGGATCGACATGCGCCGTCCCAGCCTCGGATTCGCGGCGGCCCTGGCCTGTGCCGGGGTCTGCGCCCTGCCGCTGCCGGCCGCCGCCCAGAGCACCGGCTACGTCACCGGTTTTCCCGGCAAGGACCCGGCCGGCGACGACGAGATCGGCTGGGGTCCGGCCTATCGCCCCGAGACCAGCTTCTCGCAGCCGGGCACGCCGCCGACCCCGGGCGATTTCGCCGGAGCCGCCTACCGGGCGCGCACGGGGCGCGGCCCCTACGACGCCGTGCAGGGGATCGGGCCGGGACAGCGATACGGCCTGCGCGGCGCCCGCTTCGCGCCGGACGACGCGGTCGAGGCCCCGCCGCGTCGGCGCCACCGCGCCGCCCGCCACCACACGGCCCGGGGACGGCACGCCGACCGCTGAGAGTCCCGCCGGAGGGCTGGACATCAGGACCGGCATGATTTGCCTTGTGGGGCGCGGCGCCCCACCTCGTGACCAGAGCCGGCCGCCGCGCCGCATACGGGACCCAAGCCCTCGATGACAGCCGCCATCCCCTTCGCCAACACCTATGCCCGCCTGCCGGAGCACTTCTTCGCGTCGGTCGATCCCACGCCCGTGGCGGCGCCGCGGCTGATCCGGGTCAACCGGGACCTCGCCGCCGAACTCGGGATCGACGCCGCCTGGCTCGAGAGCCCGGAGGGCGTCGCCGTGCTGGCGGGCAACCGGGTGCCGGAGGGCGCCGAGCCCCTGGCCATGGCCTATGCCGGCCACCAGTTCGGCAACCGGGTGCCGCAGCTCGGGGACGGGCGGGCGATCCTGCTCGGCGAGGTCGTCGGGCGCGACGGCCTGCGCCGCGACATCCAGCTGAAGGGGTCGGGCCCGACGCCGTTCTCCCGGCGGGGCGACGGCCGTGCCGCCCTCGGGCCGGTCCTGCGCGAATACGTGGTCAGCGAGGCCATGACGGCGCTCGGTATCCCCAGCACCCGGGCCCTGGCGGCGGTGCTCACCGGGGATTCGGTGATGCGCGAGACGGTTCTGCCCGGCGGGGTCCTGACCCGGGTCGCCGCCAGCCATATCCGCGTCGGCACCTTCCAGTACTTCGCCATGCGGGGCGACGTGGACGGCGTGCGGGCGCTGGCCGACCACGTCATCGGCCGGCACGACCCCGACCTGGCGGAGGCCCCGAACCCCTACGCCGCCCTGCTGACCCGGGTGGTCGAGCGCCAGGCCGACCTCGTCGCCCGCTGGCTCCTCGTGGGCTTCATCCACGGGGTGATGAACACCGACAACTGCGCGGTCTCCGGCGAGACCATCGATTTCGGCCCCTGCGCCTTCCTCGACGCCTACGACCCCTCGGCCGTGTTCAGCGCCATCGACGAGCACGGCCGCTACGCCTACGGCAACCAGCCGGGCATCCTGCACTGGAACCTGACGCGGTTCGCCGAGGCGCTGCTGCCCCTGCTGGCCCACGAGCCCGAGGCGGGCATCGCCGTGGCGCAGGATGGCCTCGCCGCCTTCGGGCCCCGGTTCGAGGCGGCCTATTACGGCGGCCTCCGGGCCAAGCTCGGCCTCACCACGGACCAGGACGCGGACGGCGAACTCGGCCGCGCCCTGCTGGAGGCGATGCAGGCCGGAGGCGCCGACTTCACCCTGACCTTCCGGCGCCTCGGGCAGGCCGCCCTGGGCCCGGAGAACGACGGACCGGTGCGCGACCTGTTCGACGACTCCACCGTATACGACGCCTGGGCGACCCGCTGGCGGGCGCGGCTCGCCGCCGAGCCGCTGGACCCGGCCGCGCGCCGGGCGGCGATGGACCGGGTCAACCCGGCCTTCATCCCGCGCAATCACCGGGTCGAGGCGGTGATCCAGGCGGCGATCGCCCGCGACGACTTCGCGCCGTTCCACGAACTCGTGACGGTTCTGGCCCGGCCCTACGACGACCAGCCCGCCTTCGCGGCCTATGCCGAGCCGCCCCAGCCGCACGAGCGGGTGCTGCAGACCTTCTGCGGGACCTGATCCGAACCGGCTCCGCACGGGCCACGCGAAGACCGGGCGGGGCGATAGGGCCGAGGGCCGAGCCGGATCGGTTCTCCCCAAGCCACAGGGGAACGCGGCTTGGCTTTCGGCATTTCTGGTATACTGTATTTCACTGACCAGTGTCAGCGCATGCCAGGGGTGTCCCGATGAACCAGACCCTGAAGCCCGACCGTCCGATCTGGCCCTCCGTCCCGGACGACGTCCCGCCGCCCCGGACCAGCCGGCCGGAGGCCCCGGCCCCCGAGATCGATCCTACGCACCTCGAGCCGCCCCAGGCCGACGAGGCCGCGAGCCAGCGCGTCGGGTTCGAGGGCTTCGGCTCGTTCTCGGGCTGAGCGCGCCGTCTCACGCCAGGGAGACGACCGGTTGCTCCGACGCCGCGACGCCCTCGGTCCAGTCCACTGCGAAGAGCTGCATGTCGCGGGTGTCCCGGCAATCCGACGGCGGCATCCCTGAGAGCTGCAGCGACGCCCGGGTGGCGGGGGCGAGGAGGCGGATCACCTCGTCCGAGGCCGCCAGGGTCAGGTCGGCGGCCTTGGCTCGGGCCTCGATCCGCGCGAGGCGGTTCATCGCCGTGCCCAGCACCGTGAACTCGGCCCGGTGGCCATCGTCGAACACCCCGACCAGCACCTCGCCGGCATGCAGCGCCATGGTGATGCGCAACTCGGGGCGCCCGTCCCGGCGCCGGTCCCCGTTCAGGGTCACAAGGCGTGCGACGATGGTCCGAGCGCAGGCCAGCATCGCCTCGGCCTGGGCCTGCGGCCGACCGACGATGAACTGCGCCAGGATGCCGTCGCCCACGTACTTGTCGACGATGCCGCCGTGCTCGCTCACCGCCACATGGGTCAGGGCGCGGATATCGAGCAGGGCCCGCACCACCTCCTCCTGAGCCTGATCTCGGGAGAAGGCCGAGAAGCCGCGCAGGTCGAGACCGAACAGACCCGCATGGCGGGACTGGACCGCGCCGACCCCGCCGCCGCTCTCGGCGAGGTCTCCCGCCACCCGCCGCGGCACGAAGCGCGCGAGGCTGGTGCGCTCCCGCTCCATCCGCAGGGCGGTCGTCACCGCCATCTGCAGGCGGCGGACGCCGTCGATCACCACCAGGCTCGCGGCCAGGAAGGTCAGGAGGCCCGGCACCTCTTCCTCCAGGGTGACGTGCGGGCCGAGAAGGGCACTCTCGGGGGCGAGGTAGGCGACCAGGATGGTGGTGCCCCAGGCGAGGCTCACCAGTCCGGAAAAGACGACGGTGTGCCAGACCCGCATGCTCAGGCCGGTCTGGAGCAGGAGGAGGAAGGCCGGCAGCCGGCTCACCGCGGTGGCGGTCTCCTCGGTCTCCACGGCGCCGATCAGCATGTGCTCGACGATGAGGAACAGCGCGACGCCGGCATTCAGCAGGGTCGCGGTCCAGGCCAGCCATTCCGTCCCGGGCTCCGCCCCGCCGTCGCTCCGGGACGCGCGCCAATCGGCGATTCCGAGGCCGAGGGAGAACACCGCGTAGATCCCGAGGCCGATCCAGTGATGAGCGGAATGGCTCGAGCCGTCGTAGCCCTGGGCGGTGGCCAGGAGCACCAGGACGATGATGAAGTAGAGCACCAGGGAGCGGCGGCCCGAGGCGGCCTGGAGCCGTCGCAGGATGGTGGGATCGCCGTCGTTGGGACGGCGACGGGAGGGCAGGCGCATGTCTTCGGCCGTCGGTGAGTGGGCGTGGCTCCTTACCATGCCGGGCCGCCGGCGCAGCGGCGGCGATTCGCCGTGGCTCAGAGCGCCCCTTCGCGGATGGCGCCGGGGTCGGCCAGGGCGTGAAGCAGGCGCGCGGCGCTGTGGGCGAAGCGCAGGGTGACGGCCTTGCGCCGGGGGCCGCTCAGGGGGTGGTCCGCCGGGTCGCGCAGGATCGCGGCGCCGAAGGCATCGGCGACGATGAGACCGGCATCCTCCGGGGTCAGGGTGGTGGAGAGCGTCTCGGGGATCGCGAAGTAGAAGCGGTCGCAGTAATCCCGGTAGTCCGGCCATTTCCGGTCGGCCCGGAAGTCGGCGACGCTCGACTTGATCTCCACGATGGTCAGGCGTCCGGCCGGGCACAGGGCGATGACGTCGGCGCGCCGTCCGTTCGCCAGGGAGAATTCCGGGATGGTGACGTGGCCGAGTTCGGCGAACAGGCGCCGGACGCCGCGCTGGACCTGGAGCGCGGTGGCCGACTGGCGCCGGTCGGGCGGGAGGATCACGGACGCGAGGGCTGCGGACATACGGCTCTGATGCATCGGAACGACGTCCCGAATCGGGACGCCGCCCAGGAAACCAGCCGCGGCACGGCTTGTCACCTGCGACCCCTTTGCCGCCGCCAGACGGGTGCGCGAGCCGGGCGCGCGGCTCCGTCTTGGCGGGCTCCCAGCGCGCCGGCGGAATCCCGATCCTCTGCCGGCGTGGTGAGGGCGTTCAGGCCCCGGTCCCCGGGGCGTCCCGCAGGGCGGCGCGGATCGCGTCGAATCCATCCGTGAGGGCGGCGGGCCCCGGCTGCAGGATGAGCGGCGACTTGATCTCGTGGATGCGCCCCGCGGCCACCGCCGGGATCGCGTCCCAGCCCGGGCGGGCCCGGATGCGCTCGCGGTTCACGCGCTTGCCGCACCAGGAGGCGATGATCACGTCGGGCCGCGCCGCGATCACGGCCTCCGGGCTCACGATCCGGTCCCGGGCCGCCGCCTGTCGGCTGCGTTCGGGGAAGACGTCGTCGCCGCCGGCCGCCGCGATGAGATCCGAGACCCAGCCGATGCCGGAGATCAGCGGCGCGTCCCATTCCTCGAAATAGACGCGCGGACGCGGCTGCCCGGCGCTCTCCGCGGCCGCCTGGGCGATCCGCTCGGCGAGGCGCGTCGCCAGGGCCTCGGCCTCGGCCGGCACGCCGGTCAGGGCGCCCACGGTCCGGATCATCGCGAAGCAGCCGGCGAGGTCGCGCTGGTTGAACAGGTGCACGGCGACGCCGGCCCGGGCGAGGTCGGCCACGATCTCGGCCTGGAGGTCGGAGAAGGCGAGGACGAGGTCGGGGGCGAGGGCCAGGATCTTGGGGAGGTCGGCGCTGGTGAAGGCCGAGACCCGCGGCTTCTCCCGCCGGACCCGGGCCGGGCGCACCGCGTAGCCCGACACGCCGACGATGCGGCCCTCCTGGCCGAGCAGGTAGAGCGTCTCGACGGTCTCCTCCGTCAGGCAGACGATGCGCTCGGGCGGAAACCGGCGCACGGCGCCTCAGCCCTTCAGGTAGCCGAGGAGCCCGGCCCCCGGCGCCAGCATGAGGAAGGCCCAGGCCAGGGCCGAGGTGACGTTGGCGACCTGGAACGGCAGGCGCTTCACGCCGAACACCCCGGCGATCAGCGGCACCACGGCCCGGGCCGGCCCGATGAAGCGCCCGATCAGGATGCCGCCCGCTCCCCACTTGCGGCAGAATTCCTCGGCGCGGGCGACGATGGCGGGATAGCGCCGCATCGGCCACATCTGCTTGGCACCCTCCTTGTAGTAGTGCCCGAACTCGTAGGAGACCCAGTCGCCGAGCGCCGCCCCGAGGGCGCCCGCGAGCATCACCGGCCAGAACGGGATGCCGATCGAGCCCATCAGCGCCCCGATGCCGAGGAGCAGGAAGGTGGCGGGCACCAGCAGCGACAGGAAGGCCAGGGATTCGCAGAAGGCGAGCACGCCGACGATGAGCGGCGTCCAGCCCTGGTTCGCCTCGACGAAGGCGAGGGTGCTGGTGCGGATTGCGTCGAAGTCCATGGATCTCGCTCAAGGTTCGGTCCCTCGCTGTGACCGAGGGGGCGCATCGGGGCAAGCGCGCGGGGCGCCCGTGGGGGTGCGTCGGACCGGAAAACCGGGTTAAGGGCTGGCGCCACCGCTCCTTCGCCGCGCGACTTCGGGAGATACCGGCATGAACATCCTCTCGATCCAATCCCACGTCGCCTTCGGCCACGTGGGCAACGCCTCCGCGGTGTTTCCGATGCAGCGCCTCGGCGTCGAGGTCTGGCCGATCCACACGGTGCAGTTCTCCAACCACACCGGCTACGGCGCCTGGCGCGGACGGGTCTTCGACGGTCCGGCGATCGAGGACCTCGTGGCCGGCATCGCCGAGCGCGGCGTGCTCGGGACCTGCGACGGGGTGCTCTCGGGCTACATGGGCTCGGCCGATATCGGCACCGCCATCGTGCGGGCGGTGGCCTCGGTGCGGGCGCTCAACCCGCAGGCCCTCTACGCCTGCGACCCCGTGATGGGCGACACCGACCGCGGCATCTACGTGCGGCCCGGCATCCCCGAATTCATGCGCGATCAGGCGGTGCCGGCGGCCGACATCGTCACCCCGAACCAGTTCGAGCTGAACCACCTCTCGGGCCTGCCCACCGGCACCCTCGCGCAGGCCAAGCGCGCGGTGGCCTCGGTCCAGGCGCTGGGGCCCCGCGTGGTCCTCGTGACCTCGCTGATCACCGACGACACGCCGGACGACGCCATCGACCTCCTGGCGGGAGAGGGCGGCCATGTCTGGCGCCTGCGCACCCCGCGCCTCCATCTCGACGTGAACGGCGCGGGCGATGCCATCGCGGCCCTGTTTCTGGTGCACTACGCCCGGACGCGCTCGGCCGCCCTGGCGCTCGGCATGGCCGGGGCCTCGATCTACGGCCTCCTGCGCCGCACGGCCGAGGCGGGCTCGCGCGAGATCCTCACGGTGGCGGCGCAGGACGAGTTCGTCACGCCGAGCGAGACGTTCCCGGTCGACACCGTCTAAGGTCGACGCTCCTGAAGCCCGGAGACCCTGCGATGCCACGCCGCTTCGTGACCCTCGACGTGTTCACCGACACCGCGCTGACCGGCAATCCCCTCGCGGTCGTGCTCGATGCCGAGGGTCTCGACACCGCCGCGATGCAGGCCCTCGCCGCCGAGTTCAACCTCTCCGAGACGGTGTTCCTGCTCCCGCCCGAGGCGCCCCGGCACCGCGCCCGGATGCGCATCTTCACGCCCGCCTCCGAATTGCCCTTCGCCGGGCATCCCACCCTCGGCACCGCGATCCTGCTCGCCCTGCGCGACCAGCGGGCGGGCCTCGCCGACGCGGTGGCCTTCGGGCTCGAGGCCGCGCTGGGGACGCTCGCCTGCGTCGTCGAGCCCGGGGAGGGGCGCGGCACCGGGCGCTTCAAGATGCCGGTGCTGCCGGAATATCTGGGGGCGGGGCCCGAGGCGGATTCCATCGCGGCCGCCCTGGGCCTGGAGCCGGGCGAGATCGGATTCGGCCGGCACGCCCCGAGCCGGCACCGGGCCGGGCCCGCCTTCCTGTTCGTGCCCCTCGCCAGCCGGGCGGCCCTCGAGCGGGCCCGCGTGGTGCCGGCCGCCCTCGACGACCTCGGCACGCCGGCCGCGCTCTACTGCTACACCCTCGATCCCGAGGCGGTCGGCCACCGCTACCAGGCCCGGATGTTTGCCCCCCATCTCGGCGTGCCGGAGGACCCCGCGACCGGGTCGGCGGCGGCGGCCTTCGCCGGGGTGATGATGCAGTTCGAGCCCCTCGGCGACGGCGAGCACGACATCGTCCTGCACCAGGGCGTCGCCATGGGCCGGCCGAGCACGATCGGGGTCCAGCTCGTGATCGAGGCCGGCGCCCTGCGCTCGGTGGAGATCAGCGGGGCGGCGGTCCTGGTGAGCGAAGGCACGCTGCTTGTCTGACGGCTTCACGCTGACGCCGCTCCGGCGGATCGAGGCCCGGCTGGTGGCGTCCGACTGGGCCTGGGCCCGCGACGAGGCCGGGACGATCGCCGAGATCTGGGCGCGCCGGCGCGCCGAGCGGCCGGACCTGTTCGACGGGCGGGTGCTCCTCGCCCGCGACTGCCGCATCGACGGATCGACCTGCCTCATCGACCTGTTCGAGGTGGCATATTCCCAGTTCCTCGCCTTCCGCCTCGCCGGCTCCCCGGACCCGGCGGTGAGCAACGCCTTCGCGGCGGTGGTGCCCTGGAGCGCCGACGGCGCGGCCCTCCTCGGCATCATGGGCGATCACACCGCCAATGCAGGGCAGGTCTACTTCGCCTGCGGCACCCCGGACCGGGCCGACATCCGCGATGGCGGCCGCGTCGACCTCGCCGGCAGCGCCGCGCGTGAACTCCTGGAGGAGACGGGCCTCGCCCTCGCCGTCGACGCGCCGGAGGCGTGGGTCCTGGTCTCGGGCCAGAGCCAGCACGCCTTCCTGCGCCCGGTGCGCTTCGCCGAGACCGCCGCGGTGCTGCACGCCCGGATGGAGGCGCATCGCCGGGGCGAGACCGCGCCGGAACTCGCGGGCTTCACCGTCGTGCGCGGACCGGACGACCTCGATGCCGCCCGGATGCCCGGCTTCGTGCGCGCCTATCTCGCCCGGGCCTTCGCGGGCGACGAAAGCCTTTTCCAGCGCGGTGGATGCCGGCTCGCGTGAAGGAGATGCGCTAGCGGTAGCCGTAGCGCGCCTTGGCCGCGCCCAGGAGGCCGAGGGCTTCGCGCTCGCGCCCGCCCGCGCAGGCGTCGGCGGCATGGCGCAGGTCGGCGCTGAATCGCTCGCCCACCGGCGGGTTCAGGTTGCCGGTGGCGACGTCGCTGTCGACCACCGCCTGGGTGCGGGCGATGGCCGGGCCGCAGCCATTGCCCTGGGGTAGGGGAGCGGCGACCGCGGGCGCCGCGGCGACGGCGGGCGCGGGCGGCGCCGAGGCGGTCGGCTTGCAGGCGCCGAGCAGGGCGGCGGAGAGAAGGACGGCGACGGCGAGGCTGACCCGGGACACGGCGGCTCCTGACTGTACCCGTGCCGGGAAACGGCACAGCTTGATCCGGGGCGGTTTTGCGCCGAGCGCTCCGGCCGGTCAATCGGGTGCGCGGCGGAACGGACGTGAGGGGAGGGCGGCCCGGGAAGAGCCGCCCACGATCTTGGTCCGCGTGACCTTGGTCTGTCGAATTGCGGTCTGTTTACTTGGACTTGTCGGTCACTTGGGCCTGTCGGTTACTTAGACTTGTCGGCGATGGCCTTCAGGCCGGAATCGTAGATGCCCGAGACCGCGTCGATGGCCACGGCGTCCGGGGCGCCCTTCGCCTTGAAGTTGCCGGTCCAGTTCACCGTCGAGCCCGAGCCCTTCGGCACCACCGAGATCGTCGAGGAGTAGTCGCTCACCGGCAGCGGGCCGGAGACGATGGCGTAGGTGTAGGACATCGCCTTGTCGTCGCGCTTCGTCTGCGATTCCACGATGGTGCCGCCGCCCTTGAGGCTCAGGGTCCGCAGGGTCTTGCCGCCGTCCTGCGACAGCACGCACTTCTCGATGGCCGGATGCCACTGGCCGATTCCGCAGAAGTCTCCGATCGTCGCCCAGACCTTGGCCGGGGGCGCGGCGACATCGATGGTCTTGGCGGCATCGAGCGCCAGAGCCGGCGCCGTTCCGGCGAGCACGGCGAGGGCGGGCAGGGCGAGGGTGCGCGAGAGCGTCCGCGACATGATGGGGGTTCCTTCCAGATTTTTTCTTGCGTGGACGGACTGATTGCGCCGCCGAATCGTATTCGATCCACCTGCGAAGCTAGGCGGCGCGGCCTCGACGGCAATGCGTCCGGCCGAAACGATCGCGCATTCCGTCAAGACCTTGTGGGCAACCAGGCCCGGTGGTCGGCTTCGTCCCCGTCCCGTGGCTGGGCACGGGGCGGGGCCGCCGGGGCGAACCTTGTCAAGCCGGCCCTCAGCGGCTAGGTACACCGCCGTCGCAAGGGTTCGCGCGCCGCCGCGGTGCGCCCCTGCCCCTCGGGAGAGACGAGCCTTGGCCAGCGCCGGCTCCACGCGCAGCACCACCGACGCCGCCTTCGCGGCCGCCCGGTCGCGCGCGTCTCTTGCCGCCCTGCTGCTCCTTATCCGCCCCTGAGGGCCGTCCGGGCGCGTGCGCCTGGGCTCTCAGGGGAGCGCAATTCGCGAAGGCCCGCGCCGGCATTGCGGCGCTCGGCCCGGACCCCTTCGATCTTCAGGGCGCCGCGTCCCTCCCCGGACCGCGCCGCGACAGGACATCCGTCATGACCACTTCCCCGACCCCGGCGCCCGAAGCCCGCGGACAGGACCGCCCCAAGGACCGCGTCCTCATCTTCGACACCACCCTGCGCGACGGCGAGCAGTGCCCCGGTGCCACCATGACCCTCGACGAGAAGCTCGCGGTCGCCGAACTCCTCGACACGATGGGCGTGGACATCATCGAGGCGGGCTTCCCCATCGCCTCGCACGGCGATTTCGAGGCGGTCTCGGAGATCGCCCGCCGGGCCAAGCGCGCGACCATCGCGGGCCTCGCCCGCGCGATCCCCGCCGACATCGCCCGGGCCGGCGAGGCGGTGCGGCAGGCCAGGCGCGGGCGCATCCACACCTTCGTCTCGACCTCGCCGATCCACCTCGCGCATCAGATGCGCAAGTCCGAGGACGAGGTGGTGGAAATCATCCTCAAGACCGTGGCCCAGGCCCGCGACCTCGTCGAGGACGTGGAGTGGTCGGCCATGGACGCGACCCGCACGCCGATCGACTACCTCTGCCGCTGCGTCGAGGCGGCGATCCGCTCTGGCGCCACCACCATCAACCTGCCCGACACCGTGGGCTACGCCACGCCGGACGAGTACCGCCGGATGTTCCAGGATGTCCGCAACCGGGTGCCGAACGCCGACCGGGCGATCTTCTCGGTGCATTGCCACGACGATCTCGGGCTCGCCATCGCCAACTCCCTGGCGGGGGTCGAGGGCGGCGCCCGTCAGGTCGAGTGCACCATCAACGGCATCGGCGAGCGCGCCGGCAACGCCGCCCTGGAGGAGATCGTCATGGCGATTCGTACCCGCGGCGACGTCATGCCCTACGAGACCGGCATCGAGAGCACCATGCTCACCCGCGCCTCGAAGCTCGTCAGCCACGCCACGAACTTCCCCGTGCAGTACAACAAGGCCATCGTCGGTCGGAACGCCTTCGCGCACGAGAGCGGCATCCACCAGGACGGCATGCTCAAGCACACCGAGACCTACGAGATCATGACCCCGGCCTCGGTCGGGGTCGCCAAGACCTCGCTCGTGATGGGCAAGCATTCGGGCCGGGCCGCCTTCCGCTCGAAGCTGGACGAACTCGGCCTCGTGCTGAGCGACAACCAGCTGCAGGACGTGTTCGAGCGCTTCAAGGCGCTCGCCGACCGCAAGAAGCACGTCTACGACGAGGATATCGAGGCGCTGGTCGACGAGAACCTCGCCACGGCGCACCACCGCATCCGCCTGGTCTCGCTGTCGGTGATCGCCGGCACCCGCGGCCCGCAGCGGGCGACGCTGAAGCTCGACATCGAGGGCCGGGTCGTCACCGAGGAGGCCGACGGCAACGGCCCCGTGGACGCAGTCTTCAACGCGATCCAGGCCCTGGTGCCGCACGCGGCCGATCTCGAACTCTACCAGGTCCATGCGGTGACCGAGGGCACGGACGCCCAGGCCGAGGTCTCGGTGCGCCTGAAGAGCGGCGAGCGCAGCGTCACCGCCCGCGGCGCCGACCCCGACACCCTGGTCGCCTCGGCCCGCGCCTACCTCTCGGCCCTCAACAAGCTCGAAGCCTGGGCCGTGCGGCTGCACGCTCAGAGCCCGGCCTCGGTTTAGCCGAGAAAATAACGCCCCGGGGGTGGACACCCCCCGGGCCGTTTGCTATCAGCCCCCTCGTCGCGGCGGACTTGGTGGGCCGCAGCGACCGCCGCAAGGCGTTGGGTGCATAGCTCAGTTGGTAGAGCAGCTGACTCTTAATCAGCGGGTCCAAGGTTCGAACCCTTGTGCACCCACCAATCCTTTCAAGCGACCGAAGCTCTGGACAAATGTCCGGAGCTTTTGTGTTTTCAGGCCCGTCCCCATGCCGCCCGCGCGCCGACGAGACGGGACTGATCGGCGGGCGGCGCGACCTTTGTCGGCATCCGCCTGATCGCGCGACCCCGAGCCGTCGTCCGGTGCGATCCCGGCCTCCGGCAGCCTCCGGGGCGATCCGTCCTCGTCCGATCTCCGGCCGGCTGACAGGCCGCGCCCTCGCGCATGGCCCCCACGCCGCCCACGCTTGCGAGGTTCGCCTGTGATCAGGTCCGGACGGATCGCCCGCGCCCGGGAGCAGTCCGCGCATCTCGACCTCACGGAGGTGGAGGCGGTGGTGAACGCCGTCCTGACGCGGATCGGCGATGCCCTGGCGGCGGACGACCGGGTCGAATTGCGGGGCCTCGGGGTGTTCTCGGCCGTGGGGCGCCGGCCGACGCTCCAGGGCATGCCGCGCCCCAGGACCGGCGACCTCCTGCCCCATCGCCCTCCGGAACGACCGCCGGCGGGCCGGAGCGCGTCGCCGTGACCGCCGGCCCGGTGCCCTTCGGTGCGGGCCGATCCATAGGCGCGGCGGGCCGGAGCGTTTACACTGCCACCAGGGCCGGCCCGGCCGAGGATCGTTCTTTGACTGTGAACACGGCATCGTCTCCACGCCCCCGCCACGGATCCCGGTCCGGCCTTCGATCCCTCCTCCGCCTCGTTTCCCTGTCACTGCCCTTGTCACTGCCCTTGGGCCTGGCCCTCGGGCTGCCGGCCGCGGCACGGCCCTTCACCGATGCCGCCGGCCGGACCGTCGAGGTGCCCGAGCGCCCGGCCCGCATCCTGGCGGCCGGGCCGCCGGCCTCCGTCCTGCTCTACACCCTGGCGCCGGACCGGATGATCGGCTGGATTCGCAGCCCGACCCCGGAGGAGAAACCCTACCTCGCCCCCGCGGCCCGGGACCTGCCGGCCACGGGGCGGCTGACCGGGCGCGGCGGGACCGCCAATGTCGAGGCGGTCCTCGGGCTGCGGCCCGACCTCATCGTCGATGTCGGCAGCACCGCGCCGACCTACGTCTCGCTGGCCGACCGGGTCCAGGCCCAGACCGGCATTCCCTACGTGCTCCTCGACGGGCATTTCGAGCGGACAGCGGAGAGCTACCGGCGCCTCGGCGCCCTCCTCGGCACGGAGGCGGCCGCCGCCGAGCTCGCGGGCGCGGCGGACGCCGCGGTGGCGGAGGTGGCGCGGGTGATCGCCAGGGTGCCGGACGAGCGGCGCCCCCGCGTCTACTACGCCCGCGGGCCGAAGGGGCTCGAGACCGGCCTCGGCGGGTCGATCAACGTCGAACTCCTCGGCGTGGTCGGCGCCCGCAACGTCGCGGCCGCGGCCGGGTCCGGCGGCATCGCCACCGTCTCGCCGGAGCAGGTGCTGGCCTGGGACCCGGACGTGATCCTCACCCAGGATGCGGGCTTCCGGCGCGGCATCGCCGAGGACCCGCTCTGGTCCGGCCTCCGGGCCGTGCGGGCGGGGCGGGTGTATCAGGTGCCGGCGTTGCCCTTCGGCTGGTTCGATGCCCCGCCCGGCGCCAATCGCCTGATCGGCGTCCGCTGGCTGGCGCAGGTGCTCTATCCGGACCTGTTCCCGACCGGCCTGGAGGCGGCGACGCGGGACTTCTACCGGCACTTCTATCATGTCGAGCTCGATGACGGGCAGGTGGCGGCGCTCCTCGCGGGTGCGGCGGCCGGTCCGAAGCCGTGACGCCCGAGACCGAGGCCCTCGCCCTGGCGGAGGATGCGCGCCGCCGGCCCTGGGCGCGGATCTGGCCCGTCCTGCTGCCGGGGCTGGGGCTCCTCGCCCTGGTGGTGCTGGCGCTGGCCACCGGGCGCTTCGCCGTTCCGCTCGGCGACGTGGTCGAGATCCTCGGTGCCCGGCTCCTCGGCCTGCCCGCACGGGCCGACCCTGCGATGCAGACCGTCATCCTCCAGGTCCGCCTGCCGCGCGTCCTCGCCGCCCTGGTGGTGGGGGCGAGCCTCGCGGCGGCCGGGGCGACCTACCAGGGCCTGTTCCGCAACCCCCTGGTCTCGCCGGACATCCTCGGGGTCTCGGCCGGCGCGAGCCTCGGCGCCGTCCTCGGCATCTTCCTGTCCCTGCCGGTGGCGGCGATCCAGGGCCTGGCCTTCGCCGGCGGCCTCGGCGCGGTCGCGGCCGTCTACGCCGTCGGCGCGGCGGTGCGCCGGCAGGATCCGGTGCTGACGCTGGTGCTGGCCGGCGTCGCGATCGGGGCGGTGCTCGGCTCGGCGATCTCGCTCCTGAAGGTGCTCGCCGACCCCTACAACCAGCTGCCCGCCATCACCTACTGGCTCCTCGGCAGCCTCGCCTCGACGACCCTCGCGGATCTCGGCGCGATCCTGCCGGCGATCGGCCTCGGCCTCGTGCCCCTGGTGCTCCTGCGCTGGCGCATGAACCTGATGAGCCTCGGCGAGGAGGAGGCCCGCGCCCTCGGGGTCGAGACCCGCCTCCTGCGCCCTGTCCTCATCGCCGCCGCCACCCTGGTCACCGCCGCCTCGGTCTCGGTGACGGGGGTGATCGGCTGGATCGGCCTTCTGGTGCCCCACGTGGCCCGGCTCCTCGTGGGCCCGGACTTCCGGCGCCTGCTGCCGGCCTCCCTCGTCCTCGGCGCCGGCTACCTCCTCGCCGTCGACCTCGTGGCCCGCACCATCGCCCCCATCGAGGTGCCCCTCGGCATCCTGACCGCGCTCATCGGCGCGCCCTTCTTCCTCTGGCTCCTCGCCAGCGGCCGGCGGGGCTGGGCCTGATGCTCAGCGTCGAGAACCTCGCCTTCGGCTACGGACGCCGTCCCGTCGGCACCGGCCTCGACTTCACCGTGGAGCCCGGCGAGGTGCTGTGCCTGCTGGGGCCGAACGGCGGCGGCAAGACCACGCTGTTCAAGACGCTGCTGGGCCTGCTGCCGCCCCTCGGCGGACGCATCCGCCTCGACGGGGCCGAGATCGCGCGCTGGTCCCGGCGCCGGCTGGCGGCGAGCCTCGGCTACGTACCCCAGGCGCAGGGCGCGTTCTTCCCGTTCCGGGTGCGCGACGTGGTGCTGATGGGGCGGGCGAGCCGGCTCGGCACTTTCGCGAGCCCCGGCCCGGCCGATCGGGCGATGGCGGAGCGGGTGCTCGCGACCCTCGAGATCGGGCATCTCGCGGAGCGGGCCTATACCGAGATCAGCGGCGGCGAGCGCCAGATGGTGCTGATCGCCCGGGCGCTGGCCGGCGAGCCGCGGATCGTCGTGATGGACGAGCCCACCGCGAGCCTCGACTTCGGCAACCAGGCCCGGGTGCTCGGCCAGATCCGGCGCCTGTCGCGGGCCGGCATCGCGGTCATCCTCTCGACCCACGACCCCGATCACGCCTTCCTCTGCGCCGACCGGGTGGCGCTGCTGCACGAGGGCCGCCTCCTCGCCCTCGGCACGCCCGCCGCCACCATCACGCCCGCGACCCTGGCGCGGATCTACGGCGTCGCCGTCGCGGTGGTGCCCCTGCCGGGCCACGCCCACGCGGTCTGCGCGCCGATCCTGCCGGATTAGCAGGCTGTCGAAGTGACCCTGACCCATCAAACCGGTCCGCGCTGAGCGTAAGTAAGGTTTTCGGCACCCTGAACCCTGAAGGCGGGCGGATGCCATGCCTCGCGAACGCGTCACGCACGAACAGATCGCCTTCGCCCTGCGACCGGCCTCACGCTCCAGACGGCGGCTCGAGGCGATCTGGTCGAGGTAGCCGTAGCGGTAGAGCTTCAGCAGTGTCGCGGGATGATAACCGGGCCGACCCGTCGCCGCCGGGATCACACCGGCAAAACCAAGGGCCGCAAGATCGCGTTCATCGAAGGACAGGTCGACGACACGAGCCGGACCGGCAGCCGCGTGACGTGATGCCGATCCGCTCCTCCAACAACCGCGTCAGACGAGCCTCCACCGTTACGCAGGGACGACCAGAACCACAGCGTTTTCACACAGCCTCGGTGGGGAACAGACTTTGGCTCTTTGCCTGCGAGCGGACGTTCCGCATCCGACCCAAACTCACCAAATCAGACCATCCGCGTCGCTTATAACAGTGGACGTTCCGCCACTGATTCTCGATCAATATGGAAGGGAAAATACAGACGGAACGCGATCAAATTCTGGTTAAAGGCGTAAGGCTCTTGGAAATCTTATTGAATAAAACTGTCAACGCCACGTTATAAACCTGATTTAGCGTCTAATCAATTCTCACGCGCAAGCAGGAAGCAGGGTTGAGACATCACGCGGTGCGTTTCGACTTCAGCCAAGAGCTTGCCATCCGCTGGGCTACTCAGAAGCGCCCGATGCCGGCACACCGCACCCACTTGTGATGCAAACATACGGACGGTGACGTCATCACCGACTTCGATGTTCGCGTGGAACCGAGCTTGACGCCCTCGGGTCGAGAAAAGGCCTGCCCGCTTGCCGATGAAATGCCATTCGGCTCGATCCACCGCGGCGATGAAGCTGCTGAAATACAGCAGGCCAGCCCCGTTGAAGTCCAAATGTGGGCACATCGTGATATCTGTCGTACCGAGCGCGCGCTCATCGACGCACGTATCGTGAGCCAACGTCTCATGACAACGAGACGTGGGCTGCGCTGGCATGGTCTCCAGGGACGGTTCCGCGCTTCCCGCACCCGCGATTCTCACACGGGTGATGGATCGGTTCACGCCCGCGGCCTCGCGCCTGACGAACACGGATGTCATCTCCACATCCGCGATCAACCGGTCCCGACACGCGGCGACATGGCGACTGACGACCCGAGTCTCCGAGAGGTGCGTCAGCGTCGAGCGTACATCCAGGCTGTCGTTCTCCCGAACGCCGCCAAGGTCGCCACCATGCAGCGAGATGTTTCGGAAGGCGGCGTAGATGGGCTGGTCGCCCATGGAACCGAACCCGGTCGCCGCCCTGCCATAGGCCTTGGCGATCAAGTTCCAGTGACGATGGCCCAACTCCTTCCAGAGCCAGTTCTCCGAAAGGCCGTTGGGGCAGAGGTGCGGCATGCCCAGGACGTAGCCGGAAGCGTCCGAGAGGGGCGAGCCAGCACCGGCCAACCGCATGTGTAAACTCATCGACCGACTCCGTTGCGGAGGGCGGGACCGGGTGGCGGTAGCTGTTGAGACTGAACCACCCGGCCCCTATCGAAGCGGGGTCCTTGGGAAGGATTTTCACTTCGATTGCAGACGCGGCAACCTCGCCTCACGTGTGGGCGATCCGGGCCGCGGATCTCAGGATCAATACTTGCGGACGAGACTGACCGGAATCGGGTCTGCAGCCTTCGGCGCGCTGTAGAGCGGGGCGATGAGACGGATGAAGCCGTCCGTGGATTCGGTGCCACGGGTCCGGACCGCGACGTCGCGGGCGACCATCAGCTGCGCCGTGAAGGGCCCGAAATCATAGCCGATCAGGCCGCCGACCGCGAAGCGCCCGGCCCGGGTGTAGCCCTGCGCGGTGGCTCGCGCGAAGTCGCCGCCGCCGAGCGGCAGGTCCGTCACCCCGTAGGCGACCGCACCGACCTCGAACTTGCCGAATTTCTTGGTCGCCGTGAGGTCGAGCAGGAGGGCGTCCGCGAGGTAGAGCGGTCCGATGGCCCGCCCGATGGCACCCTCGAACCGGCCGGGGGAGTCGTAGAAGTTGTGGGTCAGGTTGGCCGTGATGTTCCAGCCGTCGTTGGTGTAGCTGGCGGCGAAGCCCTGGCGGTAGGTGTTCGAGGAGAACTGCGTCAGCCCGCGGCCGGCATCGAGATCGTTCAGGTGAACCGCCGCGAGGTAGCTGACGCCGAAGCCGTTGCCCAGATCCCAGGCGAAGATCGACCCGATGAGTGTACCGACGTTGACCGAGAAGTCGCGGTTCGGGACGCCCGCCGGATTGTTCGGGAACCCGAACACCGTGGGCTGGGCGAGTATTGGCTGGACGTTGGCACCGAACAGCTTGAAGCCCGTCGACCAGACCAGGAGCGGCACGTTGATCGCGGTATCCGTCGAGAACCGCGCGTCGTTCCGGCGATAGATGAAAGTATCGATGGCGTAGATGCCCTCGGGAAGCGGCGCGCCGGCGGCGAGACCGACCTGCTCGCCCGGGATGGTGGTGGCTTGCGCGAACGAGGCGGTCGCACTCAGGGTGATTGCAGCGAACGCCCCCGCCGCGGCCGCGAACTTCTTCAACATCATCAATCCCCTTCTCGGATCTTCATTGGGCAGCCGCCCTCGTCCGCCGAGAAGCATCGGCGTCGGCGACGTAGCGACAATTTTGAATATTTATCTTGATTGACTGGATCTGCACACAATTTGTATGTATATCCATCAATGCTTATATTCTAAGACTAAAGTATGCCGAGTCTACCGAATTTCGCTTTGTCAATGCTTGTCGTCATGTCTTGTTGCATGAACGGCACAGGCTCTACAGTGTCTGGACGGTCCCTTGGGGCTTTGGGGGCATACGAGCTCGGAGACGTTTTCGCGGAGACGCCGCCGGGTGACATCCCGGCGACCGCAGAGGCCAGCCTCAGACCGCGAACTTCAAGGCGAACCGCTCGGCCCTCAGACGCTTCTCGATGACCTGCACGAGATAGTCCGCATCGCGGCCGACGGCGCCGAAGCGGCCGGAGCCCCAGGTGTTCAACCACGGCAGTCCGATGAAGGAGACGCCGGGCTCGTTCGTGACGCCCCGCCTGTGCTTGGGGCTGCCCGCGCCGTTGAACACGGAGGCATCGAGCCAGCGGAAGTCCGGCGAGAAGCCGATGCACCAGATCACCGAGGTGATGCCGGAGCCGTCGAGGGCGAGGCTGGTGACCGGCTCGTCCGGCTCCCAGACCGGGGTGTAGTGCTCCTGCGCCGGGGCCTCGATGCCCTTCTCGGCGATGTACTTGTCGATGGCGGCGTTGATGCCGTTGTAGGTCCGGTCCGCTTGGTCGAGGGAACTCTTGAGGTCGTCGCGGAAGCGCAGTCTGCCGTCCCGGTAGTCCTCCATCAGGCCGTAGAGCTTCATGCCCTCGGTGGCGAAGCGGCGCAGGTCGATGTCGCGTCCGCCGTCACGGCCTGTCACGTAGTGGTTGGTGTTGTCGCGGACGCCGTCTCGGAGCGGATGGTTGTCGACGGTCATCTCATAGTAGCCCATGTCGGCGAGCCAGGTGACGACGTCGCGACCGCGGTAGAACCGGGCGCAGCGGGGCGCATCCCCGACGGCCAGATGCACCTTGCGCCCCGCGAGGTGCAGGTCCTCGGCGATCTGCGCGCCGGACTGGCCGGAACCGACCACCAGGACCTCGCCCTCGGGCAATTGGTCGGCGTTCCGATACTGGTTCGAGTGGATCTGCGCGATCGAGTCCGGCAGCTTCTCGGCCATCCGCGGGATGATCGGCGTGTGGTAGCCGCCGGATGCCACGACGATCTCGTCGGCGGTGTAGTCGCCCTCGGAGGTCTGAACCGAGAAGATGCCGTCTTCCCGCCGCGCGACGCGGGTGACCGAGACCCCCTCGCGGATCGGCGGGTCCACCTTGGCGACGAAGGCCTTCAGGTAGGCGACGATCTCGTCCTTGCGCATGAATCCGTCCGGGTCCGGCCCGTCATAGGGATGGCCGGGCAGGTCGCACTGCCAGTTCGGCGTGACGAGGCAGAACGTGTCCCAGCGCTGCGTCGACCAGGTGTGGGCGGCGGTATGCTTCTCGAAGACGAGGTGGGCGATGCCGCGCTGCTTGAGGTGGTAGCTGACCGAGAGGCCGGCCTGGCCGCCGCCGACGACGGCAACGGACACGTGACGGGAGGGGGACGTCATGGCTCTCACTCCGTGAGTTTGCAGCAAGGGGGGTGCCGGTTCAGGGCTCGAAGGTCTCGACCGTGACCCGGCCATCGGAGGGCTGGAGCTTCGCGGCGGCCTCGATCCGGGCGAGCTGGTCCAGGGCGGAGGAGCAGGCGAAGCCGTACTTCTCGCGCACCCGCTCGCTGGCGATGTTGAGGGCGGTTCGGGTCTTCTCGACGAACTCGTCGACGGCGTAGCTCTCGCCCGGCGTGAGGAAGTCCTTCACGACGAGGGAGGGCGAGTAGCAGGCCTCGCGCCGACCGTCGGGCCAGCGGACGTGAAAATGCATCTCAGGCATGGGTTGGCTCCTGTCTCAGGCGGGCGCAGCCCGCGTAGGCGTCGCGGTGACGCTCCGCGCAGGCCTGCCAGGAATGGGCGGCGGCGCGCGCGAAGCCCGTCCCCCTCAGTCGGTCGCGCGTCTCCGGCACCAGGGCGGTTGCCATGGCTCGGGCGATGTCGTCGGGGTCGGCCGGATCGACGAAGAGGGCGTCGCCGGGCGTGAGGTATTCGGTGAAGGGCGGCCGGTCGGAGACGATGGCCGGGACGCCGCAGGCCATGGCCTCCAGCACGCACAGGCCGAACCCTTCCTTCAAGGAAGGAAAGGCCAGCATGTCGGCGACCCGGTAGAGGGCCGGCATGTCGGCCTGCGGGACCGGACCGGTCTCGATCACGGGACCGGTCGAGCCCGCCGCGAGGCCATGAACGGTCAGGGCCGCTTGGCACCGCGCGCGGTAGGAGGCGTGGTCGAGGAGCGAGGCGCCGCCGGCAATGACGAGCTGGGCTCCGGGATGGCGCTCACGCAGGCGCGCGAACGCCTCGATGATGCCGAGGGTGTTCTTGCGCGCCTCGAAGCCGCCGACGCTCAGGACGATGGGGCCGGTGCCCAACCCCCAGCGCTCCCGAACCACGGCCTCCCGTAGGTCGGGCGTGGGCCGGTAGGCAGCCGTGTCGACGCCGTTGCCGACGACCTCCGGCGTCGCACCGAAATCCGACCGGACGCGGTCGGTCCAGCCATGGCTGACGCAGAGGAGGTGTCGAGCCTCCTGGATCGAGCGGTCCTGCCAATCCGCAAGCTGCGGTTCGGCGAAGGAGTCCAGGTGATGGACGGTGCGAACGAAACCCGGAATCAGGCGCCGGTGCTTCAGGGTCGCGAGGGCGTTGCCGCCGATGCCGTCATGGGCATGGAAGACGTCGAAGTCGCAGGCCGCCGGCGATCCGAAGTGGACGAGGTAGTCGTTGATGCGCGTCCGCACGAGATCGACCGTGTTGCCGGCGACGGGGCGGGCGGCGACGGAGACCGTCGGGCAGGCGGCATCTCGAAAAAAGCCGCGGCCGGACGGGTCGGGGGCGTGGACCACCGCCTCATGGCCGAGCCCGCACAGGGCCTCGGCGAGGGAAAGGCAATGGGCGACGCCGCCGCGCGGGTTGGTGGAATGCGTCAGGAGGGCGATGCGCAGGCCGGTCATGATGCCGGTCCCCCATCATCCTGGCCGCAGCCGATCAGCGGGCCGGCCACGAAGTCCCAGACCACGGCTTCGTCGCCCCCGGCATCCCGGATGCGGGCGACCCGGCTCGCGTCGATGACTCCGATCCTGGCGGCCGCAATGCCCCGCTCGGCGAAGCGCGCGAGGACGGCCGGGGTGCGGTCGGGGCGGACGCTCAGGAGGTAGCCGAAGCTCGGGAAGGCGTGGAGCCAGCGCGCCATCGGAACGTCGTCGGGGCGCGGGATCGCATCGACGTCGATGACGGCGCCGACGTTCGAGCATTCGAGCAGCATCAGCGCCGTGCCGACGACGCCCGCCATGCTGATGTCCTTGGCGGCGCGGCAGAGACCGTCCTCGGCGAGCCCCGGCAGCAGGGCGAGGTCGCCGCGCAGGCGTTCGCCCGGCGACCCGGTCGAGGCGTCCCAGTACGGGTGCGGCTCGCGAAAACGGCCGCGCAGGTCGATGGCGGCGATGAGGTCGTCGCCGGGCGCAGCATCGAAGCTCGTCAGGAGGCGGGGGCCTGCCCGGCCGAGCACGGCCACCGCGAGGTTCCCGGTCTCCGAACGCGTGTTCGTGTGGCCGCCGACGACCGGTACGCCGTAGAGCGAGGCGGCGTCGGACAGGCCGGCCAGGATCGGGTCCGCCGATGCGGCGTCCCGGCTCCACAAGGCGTCGACGACCGCGAGCGGGCGACCGCCCATGGCCGCCACGTCGCTGAGGTTGACCATGATCCCGCAATAGCCGGCGAAGTACGGATCGGCGGTCACGAAGCTGTCGATGAAGCCTTCGATGGCGAGGAGCAGGTGACCGTCGCCGTCGGGGATCGCGGCGCAATCGTCGCCCACCGGCACCGCGGCATGCCGGTCCCCCAGTCCGAGGCGCGTGACGACGGCATCGATGTCGCGCTTATGGACGACGCCACGGGCATCCCGGATCTGGCCTGCCAGGGTCTTGAGGTCGACGGCCGCGGTCATCACGCGGCCCTGCGGAACGTGACGAGCCCGTGCTCGGGGTCGTGCATCGGCGGGTAGGCGGCGAGGTCCGCCTGCATCAGGTGATGGAGGCGGCCATGGAGCTCCACCGCGTCGAGGCTCGCCCAGTGCAGGGCCTGGAACAACGGCACGTTCCGGTCCTGCACGTGCGCCAGGAAGCGCGTGCACCCCCGTGAATGGGCCGACGAGACCGCGACCTGGATGAGTCCGGCACCGAGGGCCGCCGTGCCGCGGAAGGTTTTGGCGACGGCGAGGCGCGAGCCCCACCATTCGCCGGGCCGTTCCGCCACTTCATGGATGCGCACGGTGCCGACGACGGCATCGGCGTCCCCGGCCAGTGTCGAGAGGGCGCAGATCGGGATCGCGTGCTCATCGATGGCGTCGCGGTCGTCATCCGCGAAGATGCCTTGCTCCGTGCAGAACACCTGCCGGCGCAGGGCCGCGCAGGCGCGCCGCTCCCAGGGCGAGGTGGCGAACTTCACCCGGAAGTGGCTCGGCCGGTAGGGCGCGACGGGTTCGAGGATCATGCCGCCGCCCCCGCGCGCTCGTAGGTGGAGAGGGCCGAGCAGGCGCCGCAGCGACCACAACCGGCCTTGATGTCGGTCGAGCGCAGGTTCGCCCGTCCCAGCATCTCGGAGAGGGGCTGCAGGATCGCGTGCATGAAATCCGGCGACGGGGCCGGGTGGCTTTCCAAGGGGGTTCCGGAGATCGGTACGAAGGGCACGACGAACGGATAGACGCCCATCCCGACCAGGCGCTCGGCCATGGCGAGGATCGCCTCCGGCGCGTCGCCGAGGCCGGCGAGGATGTAGGTCGAGACCTGGCCATGCCCGAAGACCGGAACCGCGGCTGCGAAGGCGTCGTAGTAGCGCTCCAGCGGCACGCTGGCCTTGCCCGGCATGATCCGGGCCCGGACCTCGGGGGTGACGGCCTCCAGGTGCATGCCCAGGGCGTCGATGCCCGACGCCTTCATGCGCTCGAACCAGTGGTCGTCGTCCGGCGGCTCGCATTGGGCCTGGATCGGAAGATCGACCGCCGCCTTCACCGCGAAGGCGCTCTCGCAGAGGATCGCGGCACCGCGGTCGGTGGCGTTCGGTGTCCCCGTGGTCATCACCATGTGCTTGACGCCATCGAGGAGGACGGCGGCGCGGGCGACCTCGGCAAGCTGCTCGGGGGTCTTGCGCGCCACGGTGCGGCCGGCCGAGAGCGACTGCCCGATGGAGCAGAACTGGCAGGTCTTCGTTCGGCTCTGGTAGCGGATGCAGGTCTGCAGCACGGTGGTCGCGAGCACGTCGCGTCCGTGCAGCACGGCGATCTTCGAGTAGGGGACCCCGTCGAAGGTCGATAGGGCGTAGAAGCGCGGCTTGCCCGGGAAGGTCACCCGCCCGATCACCGCGCCCTCGTGCTCGATCACCGAGACCCCGTCCGGGTCCGGTCGACGCACCAGGAACGGTGACTCGAACGCGGTCTCGGTATGGACCGGCACCATCACGGTGCGGCCCGCGATGGTCATCGCCTTGTGGTCGGAGGGGCCGGCACCGCCGCGGCGGCTCGGCGCCCCGGCGCGGCTGTCGGCGAGCCTAACGCCGTAGGACTGCAACGCGTTGATCAGGCGCTCCGTCGGCATTCCGACCAGGCCCGCCATGTCCGGCGGAAGCGAGGGAAGGCTCGTCGGAAGCGGGAAACTGCCCATGGTCGAGGCTCCGGGATTGATGTTGCGAATGGATGGGCTGGTGCACGAACGAGGCCGGGCGGTCGTCGTGGAGGAGGCTGAGGAGTTCGGGACGGGCGTAATGGCCGACCGAGTCCATCATCCGCTTGCGCTTCGTCACCAGCGCGAGGTCCATGTCGGCGATGAGGATGCCCTCGCCGGGGCCGAGCGGATCGGCGAGGTGCCGGCCCTCGGGCGAGACGATGGCGGTGCAGTTGCCGCCGCGGCAGGCGCCGCGCAGGCGCTCCTCCGGGCAGACCTGCGCCACCTGCTCGTCGGTGAGCCAGCCGGTGGCGTTGACGACGAAGCAGGCCGCCTCCAGGGCGTGATGGCGGATCGTCACCTCCATCTGGTCGGCGAAGATCTGGCCGACCAGGGAGCCCGGGAACTGGGAGGCGTGGATCTCCTCGTGCCGGGCCATCAGGGCGTAGCGGGCGAGCGGGTTGTAGTGCTCCCAGCAGGCCAGCGCCCCGACGCGCCCGACCGCGGTCTCGACCACCGTCAGACCGGCACCGTCGCCCTGACCCCAGATCATGCGCTCGTGGTAGGTGGGCGTGATCTTGCGCCGCTTCAGCGCCAGGGTGCCATCGGCGTCGAACACGAGCTGCGCGTTGTAGAGCGAGCCGTGGTCGCGCTCGTTGACCCCGAGCACGATGACGGCGCCGTGCCGGCGGGCGGCGGCCGAAACGGCGTCCGTGACGGGGCCCGGCACCGTCACGGCCCGCTCGTAGAGGCGCAGGTGCTCCGCGCCCTGCAGGGCGGGCGGCAACACGAAGGAGAAGTACGGGTAGTACGGCACGAAGGTCTCGGGGAAGACCATGAAGCGGGCGCCCTTGGCGGCGGCCTCGTCGATGGCGTTGAGCACCCGTTCGAGCGTGCCCTCGGGCCGGTCGAGGTCCGGTGCGATCTGGACGGCGGCGGCCCGCACGATCCGGTTCTCAGACATGAATGATCCTCCGGCGGTGGCGGGGGGGGGGGGGGGGGGGGGGGTGCGCGGCCCCCGGGTGCGACGTCCCGGTCGATGGGCCGAGCGCCCGTTCAGACGGTCCAGGTGTCGATGATCACCGCGTTGTCGCGCTTGTGCAGGAGGATGCAGTCGAGGACGTCGAGGGGGTTGATCATGCGGATGCCCTCGATGAAGGCGGCCTCGCCGTGGCCGTAGAGCGCCTGGGTCGAGAACCGGCAGGCATAGACCTTGCCGCCCTCGGCCATGAATTTTTCGAGCTGGTTGTTGAAGTTGAGATGGCCCGGAAACGCCTCGTCGCCGAGCCGCGGGAAGCCGCGCTGGACGCCGAGGGTGATGCCGGGACCGTAGAGCAGGATCGAGGTGTCGAAGCCCTTGCGCTGCAGGCGGGTGGCCTGGAGCAGGTTCACGAGGCCGATGGAGCCCTCGAAGGCGACGGTGTGGAAGGTGACGAGGGCTTTCTGGCCGGGCTCGGCCTTCACGTCCTCGAAGACCTTCTCCTCGTAGTCGACCAGAAAGTCGCCCTTCTTGTGGGGTTCGCGATTCACTGCGGGCATGGATTTCACTCCGTGATGGGTCGGGCCACGTCAGCCGAAGCCTCCGGTGGTCACCTCCCCCCATGGCAAGCGACGTGCCAACGAAGGCCGATCAATGGAGCCATCAATGGCCGTAAGTTGAATGCATACAAAGTTACATTCAATCATCGGCCTACCGCGGTTTTGGATGACTATCTTGCACTGATAGTTCGAGCGGCATCTGCACAACATCGCATCACACCATGCATAGTTTGATCGCATAAGCTGATCGTATTGTATGTATTGGAATTCGTGGATGCGTGGTGTCCCGACACGGCATGGAGCTTGCTACCCATACAATCAGATATTGATCGTATCTTGGTGGCGTGCTCGGAGAACGGATGACCTCAGAAGCGCGAGACGGGCGACCGACGCCCTCGGATGTCGTGAGCGGGATGTGGACCCCCGACCTGAAGCGCTGGGGCAAGCCGCATTACCTCGCCATCGCGGAGGCGCTCTCGGAGGACATCCGGACGGGGCGCCTGCCGGCGGGCACCCGCCTGCCGACCCAGAGGGCCCTGGCCGAAACCCTCGCTCTCAACTTCACCACGGTGTCCCGCGGCTATGCCGAGGCCCACAAGCGCGGCCTGATCGAGGGACGCGTCGGCCAGGGCACCTTCGTGGTCGATCCGGGCCCTGCGGGTCGCCCGGCGGGCCCGGCCGCCGGGCGGGTCGGGCCCGTCGACTTCACCATGAACCTGCCCCCCGAGCCCGATGCCCCGGCCCTGCGGGCGCGGATGCAGGCCTCCTTCGCCGAACTCTCCGGCGACCTCTCCAACCTGCTGCGCTATCAGGGCTTCGGCGGAACGGACGAGGATAAGGAAGCTGCCCTGCGCTGGCTGAGGGGGCGGGGTATCGTCACGCCGCGGGAGCGGTTGCTCATCTGCCCTGGCGCCCACAGCGCCCTGTTCAGCGTCCTGGGCCAGATCGCCTGCCCGGGTGACGCGATCTGCGCCGAGCGGATCACCTATCCGGGCATCCGCTCGCTGACGGCGCATCTGGGGCTGCGCCTCGTCGACCTGCCCATGGACCGGCACGGCGTCGACCCCGACGCCTTCGCCGCCGCCTGCACCCGGGTCGCCCCGAAGGCGATCTACCTGAACCCGCTCCTGCAGAACCCGACCACCACGACCCTGTCCCGGACGCGGCGCGAGGCCATCATCGCGGTCGCGCGCCGGTATGCCGTCACCATCATCGAAGATGACGCCTACGCGCATATCTGCCCGGCGCCGCCCCCGAGCTTCGCCGAACTCGCCCCCGAGATCACCTACTACGTGGCCGGACTCGCCAAGTGCCTGGGCGCCGGCCTGCGCCTCGCCTTCCTGGTGGCTCCGAGCGCCCGCTCCGCGCTCCCACTCGGCGGAGCTCTGCGGGCCGCGACCGTGATGGCCTCGCCGATCTCGACCACGCTCGCCACACGCTGGATCATGGACGGCACGGCGGACGCCATCGTGCAGTTCGTGCGCGCGGAATCCGCCGCGCGCCAGCGCATCGCGACCGCGTTGCTTCCGGCCGAGACCTACACGGCGGACCCGCACGGCTTCCACGCCTGGATCGCCTTGCCGGAGGGATGGACCCGCTCGGCCTTCGCCAGCCAGGGGCGTTCCGCCGGGCTCGGCGTCGTCGCCAGCGACCCGTTCTGCGTGGCCGGAACGCCGCCCGAGGCCGTGCGCCTCTGCCTCGGAGGCCCCTCGACCCGCCAGCAGATCACGCAGGGATTGGAGATGCTGGCGCACGCGCTCGAAGGCTCGCCGGCCCTGGCCTCGACCTACATCTGAGGCGGCCCTCCCGATGGGGCCTGCTCCCCGGACGCTTCGCTCCACGACACGTTCGGCCGGAATTCCATTCCATGCGGGCCCACTTCGGCGCCGCGCCCGCTTCCAGGGCCGCCCTCACGCGGCGGCTCGGGGCGCCGGCTAGGCCGACAGGAGGATGGGCCTAACCAGAATGCGCGTTTGACGACGTCTCGCCGTGCTCCTTAGCTTGCTCCGGGTTCTCAGATCGAGGAAGCACCCGTGATCCTGCCCCTCGTCTCCGTGCTGATGTTCGCTCTCGCAGGCACGTCCGCGGCCGCTGAGATCGTCGTCGAGCAGTCCATGATCACCAACGGCGAGTTGCGGGTCGCCGGGCGCCTCAATCCACCGCGCTCGACGGAGGTGACGCTCGACGACAAGGGCAAGGTTTCGTCCGATGCGACGGGACGCTTCGCGTTCCGCCTTGCCTATCACCCGGCCGACTGCATCGTGACGCTCCGATCCGGCACCGAAAGCCGCCAATCCGTGATCGGCTTCTGCGGGCAGCGCGGTCCCGAGGGACAGGCGGCGCGACCGGACCCGCAGGCGCCCGCGATCACGAATGCCGCCAACATGGCGAGGTCCGCCCCCGTCGTTCCGCCGGGAGCCCAGCAGGTCGGTCCCCGGGGACCCCAGGGCATCGCGGGGGCCCAGGGACCCGAAGGCCCGCAGGGCCAGAGGGGCGACAAGGGCGAGGCCGGCGCCAAGGGCGACGCGGGCGAGCGCGGCGAGAAGGGGGCTCCGGGGCCGCCCGGCCCGGCGGGTCCCATCGGACCTGTCGGCGCGCAGGGACCGGCGGGGCAGGACGGCAAGCCCGGGCCGGTCGGCTCCCCCTTGCGGGTCCAGATGGAGACCTGCGAGGCGGGCACCCGCTGCCGGGCATCCTGCAACGCCGACGAGTTCGCCGTCAGCGGCACGTGCAGCCGCGGCGAGCGTCCCGTGATGGACGAGGCGAACATCTACTGCTTCTCCGTCGAGGCCGTCCCCGTCAAAGCCAGGGCCATCTGCGCCAAGCCGTGAGGCATCCTCGGGCGACCGGCGGCGGGTGATCCCGCGAGACACAGGGGGCGGGCCCGGGTCTCCGGCGTCGCCGGCGCGACAGGGGGTCGCCGGCCGCCCGGCGATCCGAAGCTGCCGAAGTCAGGCGCGTTCGATTAAGCTGCGGGCGAAGCCGTTGGGCGCGCTCGGATTGGCACGGGCGGCGTTGTCGGCGCGCGGGATGAACGGACGGCGCGATGGCGGAGGGTGACGACGATCTCCTGCGGTTCCTCGACCGCGATGCGGCGGAGGCGGTGTTTCGGGCGCGCCTGGACCAGGCGGCCGAGGCACGGCCAGAGATCCCGGAGAGCATCCCGGCGGAATCGACCGCCGTTTCGCTGATGATCACCAATCGTCAGAGGGCCGAGCTTCGCATCCGCGGGTTTTCCGACGAAGTCATCAGAACGATGACGCCGTCCGAAGCTCACGGGCATCTGGGACTCGACGGGCCTTCACGCTGAGCGGCCGATCGAAGAACCGGACGGGGCGCCGGGACGGGACGATCCTCTGCCCGAGGACGGGCATTCTTCTGGGGATGCCGGATTTGCAAGGCTATCCGGCCGCGTCCCTCTCCCCCTAGGTTCCGGCCGAGGCCGCACGGGTTCCGAGCCCGCGCGAACGGAGACCCGCCGGACCTGGACATGGTGGCATCGATGCACGCCCTCGACACGATCGCAGACGCCCTCGAGACCACGGGCGCGTATCGGGTGCTCCGCCAGATCCGACCCTTCGCGGACGACGTCGTGCGGCCGGACGAGCCGACCTTCATCGGCCTGATCGTCGACACCGAGACCACCGGGGTGGATCACACCCGCGATACGGTGATCGAACTCGGGATGATCAAGTTCGAGTACGGTGCGAGCGGACGGGTCTACCGGGTGCTCGACACCCTCAACCAGCTCCACGATCCCGGCCGGCCGATCCCGCCCGAGATCACGCGCCTGACCGGCATCGGCGACGCCGACGTGGCCGGTCAGTGCATCGACGACGCGGCCGTGGCGGCCATGGCCGCCGATGCCGCCGTGGTGATCGCCCACAATGCCAGCTTCGACCGCCAGATGTGCGAGACCCGCTGGCCGGTCTTCGCCGAGAAGAACTGGGCCTGCTCCTGCCACCAGGTGCCGTGGCGCGACGAGGGCCACGAGGGGCTGAAGCTCGGTTACCTGCTGATCGACTACGGCTATTTCCACAACGGCCACCGGGCCATCGACGATTGCCAGGCATTGCTGGCACTGCTCGCGGCGCCCCTGAAGACCTCCGGGCGCCTCGCTTTGTCCTGCCTGCTCGAGACCGCCCGCAAACCGACGGTGCGGGTCTGGGCCGCCGGCTCGCCCATCGCCACCAAGGAGGTCCTGAAGGGACGCAGCTACCGCTGGAGCGGCCGGCGGCGCTGCTGGTACATCGACATCGAGGAGGAACGCCTCGACCTCGAGCGCGCGTTCCTGTGTCGGGAAATCTATCAGCGCGAGGTCCACGACCTCGTGGCCGACCGGATCACCGCCCGCGACCGCTTCTCCATCCGGACCAATCCGGAAGCCTGAGGCGACCCCATCCTCCGCCTGGGAAGGGCCGCCTCAGAGGGGCCGCCTCGCCCGGCGCCCGAGGGCCAGGGCTCCCGCCGTCGCCAGGCCGGCGGCGATCGTCAGGGTGGTCAGCGGATGGAGCGTGGCGCGCGTGTAGGCGCTCGTGCGCATGACGTAGATCGGCGGGTCGCCGCGCTCCTCGCCGGCCCGGACCGGGGCGTGCAGGGCACCTTTCGGGTCGCGGGGCGCCTCCGAGCGCTTCTGGAGGGCGATGATAGTGGGGGCCAGCTCATCGTAGGCGCCGGGCACGAACTCCTTGCCCATGACGAACATCTTGCCGCCGCCGCCCACGAAGATGTCCCGCTGCGGATGCACGGCGGCGTGCAGGATGGCGTTGGCCACCTCGGCGGGCGGGTAGATCGGCGGGGGCAGCGTCGGCTCGCGGTCCATGTAGTTGCGCGCCCGGTTCGGCAGCGGCGTGTCGATGGAGGCCGGCTTGACCAGGGTGACGGAGACCGGTGCACTCTCGGCGATCAGTTCCATGCGCAGGGTATCGGTGAACCCCTTCACCGCGTGCTTGGAGGTGGCGTAGAGGCCCTGGAACGGGAAGGCGAGGTCGGACGCGACGCTGCCGACATTGATCAGCGCCCCGCCGTGCCGGCGCAGGTGGTCCACCGCCACGAGGGAGCCGTTCACCGTGCCCCAGAGATTGGTCTGGATCAGCCGCTCGTGATCGGCCTGGTCGATCTCGCTCAAGGGGCCGTAGACGGTCAGACCCGCGACGTTGACCCAGGTGTCGAACCCGCCGAAGCTCGCCCGCGCCTCGTCGGCGATCGCCTGCACGTCCGCGCGCCGGCCCACATCCGCCGTCACCGCGACGGCATGGCCGCCCTCCGCCGCGATCTCGTCGACCACGCGGGCGAGCACGTCGGTGCTGCGCGCCGCCAGCACGACCCGGGCGCCCCGCCGCGCGGCCATCCGGGCGGTGGCGAGCCCGATGCCGCTGGAGGCGCCGGTGATGACGATGACCTGATCCCGCAGGGGCTTGTGCTTCATGCGCCGGACTCCTCAGCGAACCGGAGTGAACAACCGGCGAAGGGAAGACGCACAGATCGGCCGCCCGTTGCGTGCAGTGTCGCATTGCGCGCATTTCGCCCAGGCGGGCGGCGTGCTCGACCTAGCCTGAAGCTTGTCCGGATCTGAACGAGATCTATCCAGAACCTTCCCGAGAACGCGCCTAGAACTTGCGCAGGATGGGCCGCGTCTCGGCGGCCTCGTTCTTTTCCTGGTAGATCGGCACCGTGGCCCGCAACCATCCGCGGGTCTCGAAGCCGGCGTAGTTGCGCTGGACGATGTCGCGAGTGACGTAGGCCTGGAGGTTCACGGGGCCGAAATTGTAACCCACGAGGCCGCCCACCGCGAACTGGCCCTGGCGCGCATAGGCCGGGTTGGTGGTGGGCAGGTCGGTCGAGCCGAAGGCCACCGGCCCGATCTCCCACTTGCCGAAATGCTTCGTCGCCGTGAGGTCGAGGTTGAGGAAGTCCGGGTAGAAGGTTCCGCTCGACGAGCGCGTGTCGAAGAAGGTGCCGTAGAGGACGTTGGCGGTCAGGTTCCAGCCGTCGCCGTTATAGGTGATGGCGAAGCGCTGGTGCAGCACGGGGTTCTGGATGACGATCTTGGTCTCGCTCGGGAGATAGGCGCCGAGGAGATAGCTGAAGTTGAGGTCGTGTCCGAGCTTCCAGGCGACCTGCGCGGCGAGGAGCGTCTGGCCGAGCCCGCTCTGGTAGGCGGCGCCCTGGGTGCTGGAGGCCGTGATCGGCTGCAGCACCACGAGTTGCAGCCGTCCCCCGACGATCTCGGCCGGCGTGGCCCAGATGAAGGACGGCAGGTTGATGTTCGACTCCGTCCCGCGCGGGCGGGTGTCGCGCGAGCCGAAGCTCGACGTGTCGATGACGTAGAGGCCCACGGGCAGCGGCGCGCCCGGCGGCTGCCCCACCGTCTGGCCCGGCTGGGCCGAGGAGCCGGCATCCGCGACGGTGCCGGCCATCCCGAGGGCGAGGGCGGCGACCGCCGCGCGGTACGTCGTCCGAAGTAACCCTGTCGTCGTCATGCTGCGGTCCAAAACCAGCCCATCGTCCCCCGGCTCTCATGGCATGTCGGCGCGCCGTCGGGGGGCTTGCCATGCCGGGAACGCGCGGTTGCGGGGCCGGCGTCGCCCGGGCGCAACACAGGCGGCGGGTCAGGGCCGTCCGCCGCCGAGGACGAGGCGCAGGGAGCGGGCGAGTTCGTCGCGGCGATAGGGCTTGTTCAGGACCGGCAGCTCGCCCTGGCCGATGACCTGGCCCTCGTCGAGGTTGGCGACGTAGCCCGAGGTGAGCAGCACCTTGAGGCCGGGGCGCACCCGTTGCGCCTCCGCCGCCAGCTGCGAGCCGTTCATGCCCCCGGGCATCACCACGTCGGAGAACAGGATGTCGATGCGCCCGACCCCCTTCAGGTGGTCCAGGGCCTCGGCGGCATTGCGGGCGACGATGACCCGGTAGCGCAGCTCCTCCAGACTCTCCACGGCCATGCCGAGCACCTGTTCGTCGTCCTCCACCAGCAGGACGGTCTCGCCCTCGTCGGCGCGGCGCAGCGGAAGGCTGCCGATCGGCGCGGCGTTCGGTTCCTCGCCGGCGGGGTCGGTGGAGCGCGGGAAGTAGAGCCGCACGCTGGTGCCGGCCCCGACCTCGGAGGCGATGTCGACGAAGCCCTTGGCACTGCGGGTGAAGCCGTAGACCTGGCTGAGGCCGAGGCCCGTGCCCTTGCCGACCTCCTTGGTGGTGAAGAAGGGCTCGAACACCCGCTGGAGCCGGTCCGGCGCGATGCCGGCGCCGGTATCCGCGACCGTGACAACGATGTACGGACCGGGGGGCACGCCCCGGTCGGCCACGGCCGCGGTCCCGAGGTGGATGTTGCGGCTCGTCACTGCGACCCGGGCATGGCCGGGCATGCCTTCCATCGCGTCGCGGGCGTTGACGATCAGGTTCAGTACCGCGGCCTCGAACTGGGCCGGGTCGATGCGGATCGGGTCCAGGGCGGGATCGAGCTCGAAGGCGAGCTCGACCGCGCCGCCGGCCGCGCGCTCGGCGAGCGGCTTGAATTCGAGGAGCAGGCGGTTCGGGTTGAGGGTCTGCGGACGCAGCATCTGCCGGCGCGAGAAGGCCAGGAGCTGCTGGGTCAGCTGTTCGCCGCGCCGGGCCGCGCCCATGGCGGCCTCCGCCAGCCGCGTCACCCGGTCGAGCTGCTCCGGGCGGCGCAGGATCATGTCGAGGCCGCCGACGATGACGGTGAGGAGGTTGTTGAAGTCGTGCGCCACGCCGCCGGTGAGCTGCCCGATGGCCTCCATCTTCTGGGCCTGGCGCAGGGCCTCCTCGGTGACGCGCTGGTCGGTCCGGTCCATCAGGATGCCGGCGGTGCGGATCGGAACCCCCGCCTCGTCCCGCTTGACCTGCCCGCGCATCGCGATCCAGCGCACGGTGTCGTCGGTGCGCCGGATCCGGCATTCGAGCTCGAGCCGGTCCGTATGGGGCACGGCCGCGAAGGCGGCCTCGGCGGCGTCCCGGTCCTCCTCCACGACGTGGGCGAGGAAAGTCTCCCGGTCCCAGTCGCGCCCCGGGGCCGCGTAGCCGAAGACGGCATCGAAGCGGGGCGAGCGTCGGGATGTGGCGGTGATGTGATCGACGTCCCAGGAGGCCAGTCCGGCGGCATCGAGGGCGAAGGCCAGGGTCTCGCGGGCGGTCTCGACCTCCCGCGTCCGCTCGGCGACACGCATCTCCAAGCCTTCGTTCGCCTGGCGCAGCAGCGCCTGGGCCCGCTCGCGCTCCCCGAGATAGGCGCGGGCCTGGTACTGGCGGCGACGGCCGCGCAGGGCCGAGGCCACGGCGCTGGCCAAGGTCTCGGCATTGATCGGACGCTCGAGCAGGACGACGTTGCCGAGGCGTTCCAGAACGTCGGCCGCGCGGGTCGGGCGACGGCCGGCCTGGCGGGTGGCGAGGACCACGAAGGGAAAGTCCGACCACGGGGCCTGGGCCTCGAGCCAGGCGAAGAGCGGGCCCTCGTCGCCCTCGGGAAGCGCCTCCTCGGTGACCAGCGCGGTGCCGGCCCCGTCCCGGAGGCCGTCCACCCAGGCCGCCGCGTCCGCGCAGACCTCGGCCGCGACGCCGGCTCCGGCCAGCACCTGGACGATCACGGCGGCGTCCCGCCCCCGCGGCGCCAGGACGAGGACGCGCTCCTCGAGGGGGCCTGCCCCGATCACGCGGCCCCGCCGTCGGAGGCGCCCGAGAGCATGGCGACGCGGCCGTGATAGGCGGGCAGGCCCGTCAGCACGCCCTGGAAATCGCCCAGGGCCTCGCCGACGCGCAGGCCCCCGGGCCCGAGCCGCAGCTCGCGGATGCTGCGCTCGTGCGCATTGACCCGGCTCTTGACCACGGAGATCGCCGTGCGGACCTCGCCCTTGGCCTCGAAGAACCGGAACAGCACGATGCAGTCGCTGAGGTAGCTCAGGTCGACGTCGCTGCGGACCTCGCCGACGATCCCGTGCTGGCCGAGCACCAGCAGGGTCGTGACGCCCTTCTGGTTCAGGTAGCTCAGGAGCTCGTGCATCTGCAGGATGAGGAAATCCTCGCCCGGCATCGCGTGCAAATAGGCGTTGAGGCTGTCGACGCCCACGAAGGTGGAGCCGCGCTCCTCGACGGCCCGGCGCACCATGGCGGCGAACTCGCCGGGCGAGAGTTCGGCCGGGTCGATCTGGGTGATCGTCAGGTGACCCGCGGCGATGTGGGGCGTGAGGTCCATGCCCAGCATGGCGGCCCGGGTCAGCAGGGTCGCGAGGCCCTCGTCGAACAGGTAGTAGGTCGCGGTCTCGCCCCGCGTCAGGGCGGCCAGCATGCAGGCGATGCCCGTGGTGGTCTTGCCGACGCCGGAGGGCCCGATCAGCAGGGTGTTGGTGCCCGGGACGAGCCCGCCGCCCAGGAGCAGGTCGAGTTCGGGCGAGCCCGTCGACTTGCCCGTGGCATCGAAGGTCGCCCGATGCTCGGCGGCCACCAGCCGCGGGAAGATCTGGAGGCCGCCGGTCTCGATGACGAGGTCGTGGTAGCCGCCGCGGAACTTGATGCCGCGCATCTTGACCACGCGGAGGCGCCGGCGCTCCGAGCCGAACTCGCGCGTGGTCTGGTCCAGGGAGATGACGCCGTGCGCGATGCTGTGGAGCTGCACGTCGCCGGTCTCGGAGGTGCGGTCGTCGAGCATCAGCACGGTGCAGGCGCGCTTGGCGAAGAACTGCTTGAGGGCGAGGATCTGGCGCCGGTAGCGCAGGGGGCTCTGGGCGAGGAGGCGGAGTTCGGAGAGGCTGTCGAACACCACCCGGGCGGGCTTCACCGCATCGACCCGGGCGATGACCTCCGTGACGGTCTCGCCGAGTTCGATCTCGGACGGGTGCAGGATGGACTGCTCGCTGTCGGGGTCGAGGCCGAGTTCGTTGACGAGTTCGTAGACCTCGATGCCGTCGAGGGACCAGCCGTGGGCGGCCGCCGCCGCCGTCAGTTCATCGGCGGTCTCCGAGAGGGTCACGTAGAGGGTGCGCTCGCCGCGATCCAGGCCGTCGCGCAGGAAGTGCAGCGCCAGGGTGGTCTTGCCGGTGCCCGGCGTCCCCTCCAGCAGGTAGAGGCGGCTTCCGGTCAGGCCGCCGCCGAGGATGTCGTCCAACCCGGGAACGCCGGTGGAGACGCGGGCGCCCACCACGGGTGCCGTCTCCGATCCCTGCTCGCTCATCAACCCCACCGTTCCTCGGGCCCATTTCTTCGGGCCCATTTATTGGGGCCGATCACCGCGCGACCGTAGCGGCTCCCGGCGTGCTTGTCAGGAAGTCGCGGTGCGGCCTCGTCGACCGCCCTCCCGGGCGATGCCGGCATCCGGACGCGCGGCCGGAGGATGCCCGCAGCCGGGCCCGTCGCGCCTGCCTGGATAAGTCCCTCGACCGGTCGCAGGCACCGCTCCGGACCTGCCCCGCCCACGCACGGTTGCACCGATCTGCCGACGGACCTGCCGAGGCCCATCGAGATTGCGGCGCGGATGCCGTCGCGCCGCCGCCTGCTGCGGACCGGCGGGATCGTGGTGTCGGCGATGCCGGGACCAGGGGATTCCGTGCGCACCGAGTCGGACCGTGCGGCCCCGACGGGCCGGCGACCGAAGACCCGCGATACCGGGTCCTTCCGGGGCCTGTACGCCACCGACCCCGATCCCCGGTGCTTCGCGAGCCGCGCCGACGCGCGGGACAAGCACGCCGCGTCCCTCGCGGCCCTTCCGCATGGAACCCGAGCCTCGGCGGCCTCTTCCCATTATGAGAGAAGAACCGGAGACGGCACCATGAGTTCGGACACGACGCCGACGCAGGCCCACGCCGACCCGTCCGGGGGCAGGGCGCCTTCCGCCGCGGACGGGACCTTGCCGTCCAGGGACGGGGTTTCGCCACCCAAGGGCAGGTCCCTGGTCGAACCCCGGGTCGGCGACGATCCGGCCGAGGCTGGCCCGACCTCGCCTGGCCGGGCCACGCCCACCCGTGACCCCGGCCCGGAAACGGGGGGCTACGACGACCACTCGCCGAGCCGACACCCGACGAACGAGAAGGGCGGCTATGGCGCTGGCTAAGGGGGGACGATGACGGACGACGCGGAACGGGCCGCCTGGCGAACCCGCGGCCTCGCGGCCGGACGGGCCCATGCCGAGGCCCTGGCGGCCCGGATGCGGGGCGAGGGGGCGGAAGCCCCCGAGGTCCAGGACCTGATCGGGTCGATTGGCCTGCGCCTGCAGGACGAGGCCCGGGCGCTGCGCGACGGCGGCACGCCGGAGGCCCTGATCGAGGAGTACACCCGGGCGGTGGTCGAGAGCGTGATGCTGGGAATGCATGCCCTGCACGTCGGCGGGGACACGCCGCCCGCCTGACCGCACCGAGTCCCGCGAAGAGGGTGTTCCGCTCGGCGCAGAACACCCTCAGGCTCGTGGTCGGCCGATCCGAGCGACGTCCGGGCGACTCAGTCGTTGGCCGCGGGAACGGCGAGGGGGGGCGTCTGCTGGTGCTGCACGACGCGCCAGACCTCGTGCGAGATCCGCCGGTAGGTCGAGGTACAGTTGGCCTCGTAGGATTCGTCGTCGCGCGATGCCTTGGCGTTGTAGGCGATGACGATCAGGCCCTCCTGGGGCCGCGAGATCTGCCCCTTGGCGATCTCGATCGTGGACCAGCGCGGCGTGGCGGCCACCGCCTCGATCGCCTGCGTGCCGCTGAGCACGAAGGGCGGATGCGGCAGGACCATCAGGCATTCGTCATCGACCAGCTCGCGGTAATGGTCCGCGTCCCCGGTCCACAGGCTCTTCTCGAACGACCAAACGCGATCATCGTCCATGGGCAGTCTCCTCACCTTCGCAGAGTCGAAGGATGACGCCCCTTGTGCGCGGTTCGTTCCCTCGCGCGCAGCGATGCGCTGAAGGCGGCCCGGCCATCGCCCGGCTCGGATCGGCGCTCCCGGTAGAGGACGAAGGCGGCGGCAGGGGGCCGCGCGCGCTGCGGGCGCGAAACCGCCCGCTGTCACGCCAGCGGAATGCCCCTGCTTCGCGAACGCGTCGGCGGGCAGCTCGGAGCACTGTAGGGAAAGGTCAGGATCAGCGAGGTCCCGAGGCACACCGCAAACCCACGGTCGACCGATCGCAAGGATCTGGATCGACTGCCGTTTCCGGGTTCGGATGTCGCGTCAGGAGAATGGTGCCCAGGGATGGATTGGACAGGTTAACCGCTAAGTGGTTGAAATTAAAGCCACCGACCGAGACGCTGAGGACCTTTGTGACACGGTTCTGTAGCACGACGCGGTCATCAGGCTAAAGATGAGTCCTAACGAGTGCAGCGGAGAGCACAGTCGCATAGATCATGGTTCCCGGTGCCTTAACATCCTATGTTAAATCCTGCTGTTCGTCAGATTTCTGAGGGGGAACAATGCGACGGAACCGGCCAGCAGGCTTTGACATGATTGGTGTTGATGGATGGGTCTCCATCCCTCCAGGCGGTATGGTGGCATTGTTTGACGACTTTACTCCTCACCCGACGCAGAGTGGTCAGATCGATACTATGAGGCGCGTGCGAGGTTGGGTCTTAGGCGCTGGCTTCGCTACCGATAACGAACTCGTCAATATTAATTTACTAGAGGAATTTGGAACGATCGAAGCTGCTATTGGAGGGTCTGCTTTCCAAACCAAGCAGGAACGCCTGCGAAGCAATGCCAAGCTTGGAACCCTAGTCGATCAATCAAAATTTATATTCCGCCGAGAGCTTCTGCAAGCCGAGGCGGACAACCTGATTCAAGATCACAAGGAGTATGTTCGCCTGCGAAATTTGATGGCTCATCGCCCTTCGTGGCTTGAGGCTGATTATGATGCGAGTGCTGGGAATGATCCCACTCTTCCGAAGGGACGAACAACCGGCTTCCGCCTCTATATTGCGGATGCGACCTTCATTTGGGAGATTGATCAGGCTCAAATTATCGAGTGGGAAGCCCTAATGCTTCGTTGCTGCAGTATCCTAGAAAACTTGAGGCGGCGCCTAATGCCATCGCCCTGATTGGCAGGCGCGGCACGAGTTGCGGAACAAGCCATCCTGAAGGCCATGTCTGCGGAAGGTAGGGGCGAAGTGCGGGCTCCGCCCGTTGCGGCGCTCGCGCTTGTGAGCCGCTCCGCGCCTCCGCTCGCGTCCAGACTCTCCTAGATACCGCTTGAGTCGCTGCCGGCCTCACATCAGGATTGCACCATGCACGACTGGAGGGGAGCGGCATGTCTGAAAGCCCAACGTGGTTCTCGTGGTTCACCTTCCCATTCTATGCGCCGCTCAGCGGACCCGTTAGCCAAGACATCTCCCCGCGCCTGTACGAGGGAGTGCCGGAGATTGAGGCCGCTGTGATCCAGGAGGTCGCCAGCTACGGCCGGCAACTCGGGATCATCTCAGAGGCGGTCTTGGAGATCGCCAGGAAGCTGGAGCCTGCCGCGCTGGATGTCAGCGAGCCGGCACTGGTCGCCCCGACTTCTGCCGAGAGGGAGTCGGCCGTCGCCAAGCTGCAAGTCATTGTGAAAGACATTAACGAGATCAAAACTCGCCACCGGGAGGCGGTAGTGCGAGATGCTGAGCGTGCTCTCGCTCGCGTCCAAAAGGCGGACCCCTTGGCAGCGGACAAGCTCGCCGCTCGTTTTCGATCTTGATGCAGGCATGATGGGTGGAGGCCGGAAGCACGCAATGCCCACTCCCGGCCTCCTCTTCAGCTCAGCCCTCGGCCGGCTCCCTGCGCACGAACAGCAACACGTTGGTCCCTGACGCAGCCACCGCCCGCCCGAACGCTTCGTCCATCAACCGCACGGCATCCGGATGGCCTTTGCGCGGCGGCCCCTTAGGCTCGCCACCCGCGGCGCCTCTCTCGAACCGGACGCTTTCCATAGCAGGCGTGAGGGTCGTGCGAACCGTCAGTGGGCCTAGCGGCACCACCAACGTGCGGCCGACAGCGAGGTGGCGCACATCGGCAGGGATGCGCTGCACGAACTGGCGGGCGGAGGAGTCGGAACGCTTCACGGAGCGAGCCAGCCGAAAGAGCATCTGAAGCACGCCGTTGTAACACGGTCGGCCTGTCGCAACACTCTGTGCCAGCTCAAGTTTCTGACGGCAAAAGCCAAATCAGGAGAATGGTGCCCAGGGACGGACTTGCACCAAGCCCCCCTGAGAGGCAAAGATATCAACGGCTTACGGGCTGACCTTCGGCAGCATGTATAACGGTGCTGAATGCCGATCACAAGCCTTCGCAGTTGCTCGCCCACTTGCGCGCTGACCCTCAGACTACATGCTCGGCGACGAACTCAGTGCCGAGGTAGACAATGATTGATGACGGGAAGCAGCAAGGCGCAAAAAGGTGCGAGACGCACCTTTCTGAGCGGCTCGACAAAGAGATAGCAACGGTCACCATTACCGATCCGGCCGCGCTCGTGGCGCTAGCACGCGAAGCACCGGTCTCAGCCGCCCGCGAAACTCAGATTGCAATGACGACGCTCGAAACGGGTTTTAATGACCACCGAGTCGGCATCATCGGGGCTGGCTACGCTTCGGCCTACTACATGCTCCGCACGGACGGGGCCTGGGCGCAGTTCATCAATGATCTGGGTTGGGACAACCTATCGAATCGGCCCAAGAACACGATGCGGGCGCGCAACCACATGCTGATGCACGTGCTGCGCTATGTTTTTCGGGCAGAGGGAGAGACCGCTCGTCGGCGTGTGCGGGTGTACGCGGGCATGCTTCAGGATCGGTTCGATAAGGGGTTCAAACCAGAGCGCGTGATCCCATTGATCAACAGTCGTGGCATCGAAGCCCTTCGGGTCGAGGGGGTGGCGCTGCGCAAGAAAGGTGCGAAGGCTACCTACTTCGACGACCTCAACGCTGAAAACGATGACCCCACTCCCCCCGTGATTTTGCCGAGGCCGAAGTGGCGCGAGCTGACGCCGGCGCAGGTCGATGAGTGCGTCGCCGTGCTCAACACGTTCAACGGAGTGATGCTGCGCTACCTCACAGATCGGGCTGAACGGGCTAAGCAGCCGCGCTCGCGTGGTCTGACAGGTGCCGGGCGTGAGCAGTCTGACGATCAAGGGGCGAAATCCACGTGGCGTCGTCGCTAATAAGCCCGCAACCGACATCTTTGCGACCGTAGTCGTCGACTTAGCTCACACGTTTGATGATGGATTCGATATCGATTTAAAACAGTGGATATTCACTTTAAATTTAGACGACGCGTCTGCTCTCGATATAATCAACGAGGCTCTCGCGCGGGCGCGGATTGCAAATGCGCGAAGGAACAAGGATTGGCGCGCCGTAAATCAGTTGTGTCACACAACTAGGATTTGAAAACATGCCCCGCTTTCACATTCCTGAACACATCATCATTGCACGGGGACATGGACCTCTCAATGGTCTGACAAACACAGACGATACAACGCAACAACGCGGCAGCGGGGCTCAAACCTTTGTAACGCAGCCCACCACGCCCAAACGTCGAAACAGGGCACCATTCAGCCCACCGATGCCCTCGGCCACCGTGCCAGAGGCACCTACAGCCAAAACCGCCATCAAAGCCCCTCGTGCCCGACCCAGACGTGTACGGCCCAAGCTACAGCCTCGGCCACCGGCCCGTAAGCCGCTCAACACGTGGCCTCGGTTCATCGCGGCCCACACAGAGGACCCTGGGCGTATCGCCCGCTACCTCGACCTGGGCCACAAGAATCATGTTCAGCTAACGCGCGAAGCGCAAATCGATATGGAGCCCAGTTCGGCCCTCTACATACCGGCTAACAATTACACCGCTCGGATCAATTACGCCCGGATCGCCACCGCCCACGTTATCCGCTTCACCGACTCGCTCCCCCGGAGCACGCCGGTGTTTTGGGTCACCCTCATTGCGGAGCGATTCACCGACCCCTTGGATCAAGCGAGCGGCTTCGATCCATTCCCACTTCAGCAATGGGCACGCGCGATGCTACCCGGCTGTAGCTTTGTCGGCATGGTCGAAGCTGCGCTCTACAGCAACGTCGGTTTGGTGCTGCATGGCATGCAAAAAGCTGTCTCCTGGCATGTTCACCTACTAGTTTGGGGGGTAACGGCCCAGCAAATGACGGAGCTGCGCGACGGCATCAACCGGCGGGTCAGCACCATGATCCCAGGGGTGAAGGCAGCTCACCGTCGGGAACTTCAGCCCGACGAGATCGAGGGGCAGGTCCTTTACATGCTGAAGGCCCCGGTGAATGAGTACCGAATCTACCCCATGAAGGAGACTCTTGCCGACGACGACACTGGTGAGATCACGACACCCACTACGGGTCGGTTTAGGACGAAGAAGTATCAGCTTGGCCCTGGTGATCTCGTTCGTATGGCCAACATCATGTCAGGCAAAACTCTTGACACGCTCAGCTTCGCTGCTGGAGAGGGTCGGGCCTTGTTGAAAGCTATCAACTTCGAAGCCGGAACGGCGTCCCGAGCCGCCGAAGCTCGAGAGCATGCTCTCGCAGCAATTCAGCCTCGAACTCGACGACGTTAAGACTTGAGCGGCACCTCTGTAAGAGCCCAGGCCTGCCGAACGGCTGAGAAGGGCCTCCACCCGGTCCCGTAAAGGCTCGGGGCTGCCGCGAGCAGCCTCACCAAGAGGACCAGCGCTCATGTCGACAGAACTTCTCGCCGAAATCGAAGCTATGGACCGCGATGTTGCGGCTGGCGGGTGCAGCGGCCCCGGCGCCGCTAACCTGTGGCGCGCCGGCCTCCACAACCGCGCTCGCTTTGTCAGTCCCTCCCCCGCCTTGGCTCAGATTGTGGGTCATCAGGCCCTTCTCGCCCGGTATCTCAGCGACGAGATACCCGGTGCCCTCGCTCAGTGGGGCAGACGCCGCCTCGCCGAGTGCAGCAGTTCAGCGCCCTGCACCTCGGCTGCTTGTCCCGTATGTCGCGCCCTCGGCGACGCTTGGCTGACCGGAACCTGCCGCCAGCTTCTCCGGGCCAAGCCGCACGGCTGGGTCGCCTTCGGCGGCGTCATTCTGGACCGAGATCCGATTGCAGCCTTTGCTGATTACACGCCGCGCCGCCTCGCCAGCGAGTTCAACCAGTCTCTTCGACTGCTCGGACTCGATCACCTGTCGTGGCACGGCCGCTTCGCCATTTCGGTCCAGTCGAGCCTTGCCACTCGCGAGGACAGCATCACGATCACCGTTGCGGCGGCAGCGACAACCGGCCCCTACCACGATCTCTCGGGACGCTTCGACGAGCAGCCGCTGGGTTCGCTCCTAGCCTTCCGGGCAGCAGCAGCGGTCGAGGCGGGTGACGCTGGTGTCGAGGGCGCGTGCCGCTTGGCGCATCACCAGTGGAACGTCCCGACGGCAACCCAACAGGGCTGCGTTCGGGTTTCTCAACTCGCGGCCCTGCCGGTGCATGACCTGCCGAACGATCTTCGGGCCATCGAACTCGAACTGGCGGTCGCCTCGCATAGTGCGACCTGGGGTTACCGCGATCTGCTCTTGCCCGCGTCGGCTGCTCGTTTTGACCACTTAATCGGATCAGACTGGGTGCCAGGATGATGGCCCGGCGATTTTCCTAAGGACCGTACACAGCACTGCAGCGACCAGCTGCCCGTGGAGCGTGCCGAGCGTGCGAGACCTATGGATGGACACGCTCTGCCTCCCGCGCCGGTACTTCCATCAGGACGCATCAGACGTCCACGGGAGGATGTCGATGCGGAAGCCAGCGCTGCTTGGGGTCTGCGCCCTGTTCGGGCTCACAGTGACGACCCAAGCCGAACCTGCCGCCGTCACACCCAGCGTACCGGCGACCTTTAAACCGGCCCAGCGTGAGGGCTACTTCTTCGTCGGTGGTCGCTACGAGACCGTTGGCGGAAAGGAACTCGCTACCGGGCAGATGTTCGTCCAGTTCCACGCCCCGGCTGAGGTGACCCTGCCCTATCCCGTCGTACTGGTGCACGGCACAGCGCAGACCGGCGTCAACTTTCTCGCCACCCCCGATGACCGGCAGGGATGGGTGGATCACTTCGTCGAGCGCGGCTTTGCCGTCTACGTCGTTGATCAGGTCGGCCGAGGCCGGTCAGGCGACAACCCGGAGGTCTACGGCCCCTACGCCCGCCTTGCTCCGGGTGACCTCGAAAGCATCTTCACCAGCCAGGAGCGGTTCGAATTGTTCCCGCAGGCGAGGCTTCATACCCAATGGCCGCGAGGTCTGGGTGTACGGGGCAACGCCGCCTTCGACCAGTTCTACCTCTCGCAGGTGCCGTACATCGCGAATGCGCTGAAGAGCGAGGAGTTGGTCAATCCGGCGCTTATCGCCCTCCTCGAGAAGATCGGTCCTTCAGTGGTGCTGACCCACTCGCAGGTCGGGGTTTTCGGCTGGGCGATCTCCGACCAGCGGCCCGACCTCGTGAAGGCGCATGTCGCCGTCGAGCCGAACGGGCCAACCTTCTATGACATCAAGTTCAAGCGTGGAGAGGAATGGTACGAGCGTGTCGGTGAGGCTAGCGCCCGGCCCTACGGCATTACTCGTGTGCCGCTCCGCTTCGAGCCACCGGTGGGCTCGCCAGCCGATTTAACAGTGGTACAGGCTGCCAGCCAACCAGACCTGGTCAGATTCGCTGCTGGCTCCAGGCTGAACCAGCTCGGCAGCTTCCGAACCTCGCGAAAGTGCCGGCAGTCATCGTTACCGGGGAGGCTTCATTCCGAGCGACGATGGACGATTGCACGGGGGCCTTTCTCGCTCAGGCTGGTGCAAAGCCGGATCGTCTCGCGCTCGCGGATCTCGGCATCCACGGCAACGGCCATATGATGATGCTGGAGCTGAACAACGGCGCGGTTGCCGATGCCATCATGGATTGGGTCGTGACCAAGGCCCGTTGAGGCTGCAAGCGTAGTCGCGTCATCGCCCATCGTTCCCAATCCCTTGGAAGGCAGGCGCGACGATCACTCTCAGCACAGTGCCGAGGATCGGGGCTCATGTTTCGGGCTCACGGTTGCGACTGGGCTTCGTCGTCGAATAAGCCTCTTCTGCTGTAAGTCGATGCGAGCGAACAGGAATGCGATGACAACCCTCACCGAGCTACCCTCCTAGGCATTTGCCAAGCAGGACAAGTCGCCGGACACCCTGTTCTACGCGCAGCCCCGCTTCGTCACACATATCGACGAGGCGGCCATCGAAGCCGTCACCAACCTCTACCGCACGCTGCTGCCGAGCAGCGGACGCATCCTCGATCTGATGTTTCGCTCCGCCCCTTCAAGGCATCCTTCTTGAAAGCTTCCAGTAGAGGTACCTGAGGTTTTTGCTCAATGCCAATTCGTCGACTGGAGTAGAGCCGTGGGAGGCTCTAAGTTAGTCCCGCACACCTACGCGGTCGACTTCATACCAAAGAAAAAAGGAATCGACGAGATTGATAAAGTGGATTTTTCCCCTGACAGAACTAAAATGAGTTCGATGCTAAGCAGATGTCTTCGAAAATTGAAATTTATATCGCGATAGATATTTATGATTTATATATCATAGCGGCAAACTGCATATATCAAGGATACATTAGCGCCGTGTCGTACATGGCCCTTGAGATAACAGATGAATGACTTTTAATGTTTCGTAAAGAAAGCTCACAAGCGATGTCGGATAGCTTTTTGTAAACAATGCTACGCTCTTCGTCCAAAACAAGATCCGACAAATAAGCACAAACTCCTTCAAGGAAATCATGATCCGAAACATCGTGGAAGCGTTTTTTGTCAAGCTCGCTTGCATCATCATGCTTCCAGAATGGCTTACAAATCAGGCTCTGTGACCGCTGAAGCGGGCTTATTGATCCATGGACGGGCATCGTGTCCGGAGAGAACCAGAACGGTGCTCGCAGATTCGCCATTCTATCGCTCAGAGGTAGATCCAGAGACGCAATCGCGTAGAACGCTTTTAATCGTCCTGCGTCACCAATCCCACTGGCGAACGACACGGCCGCACGGGCAATTTCGTGCGCATGCTCACCGTCGTAGTAACGACCATACGCGGAAAGCCCACGTAAAGCTGGCACTGTAGCCTCCGCAGCAACGAACGCGGTAGTCGCTTTTTTTAAGTAGCTCAACTGCGCCTCAGCAGGCACTTTCGCTCCTAGGATTAAACATGCAAGCCCCTCACTCTCCCGATGGGAGAACGAGACCCAAATCCTCTCAGCAGTGTCGATCGTGAGAGCGGGTAAACAAGGTAAGATGGCTTCAAGCAAACTGACTCGGTCCACATCGTCGCGGATCCGCAACAAATCCATTGCTAGGGTCGCATTTGTAATACGTCCCTCAGCAAGGCCCAGGGAAACTAAGTGCGATACAACTTGCCCGAAGCCTCGCTGTAGGCTCACTCGATCGGATCCCTGAGGGAGAAACGAGCCTCGATCCTCTAATCCACGTAGAAGCTCCCTTAACCACTTAGTTCGAAGCCAATCCCCCTCAAGCGGGGTTGATCTGTTGAGCCATAGAACGAAGTATGGCTCAATTAAACTCAGGGCAACGCGACTAAGAGGCTTTTCCTGCCAAACACGGTCAAAGAAATCGCTGTCGTCTTTATAGGCGTCGATGATAAGCCTGACCAACCCTTCTAACCCTTCGCTTGGCGACAGTCTGAGTTTAATACTCGCCTCTCCAACGATATCGTACACAGATTTTCTACAAATCATATCTACAAGCATGCTCTTCAAAGCCTGATGCGATAGGATATTGAGCTGCAAACAGATTTTTGCAGAAATGATCCCGTATTCATCTGTGTTAGCAATCTGGCTGTTGATGTAAATCAGCGCTTTAGATGCTACGTCTCTGAACCGAAGCGGTCCCACCTGAGCTAGGTGCAGAGCAGTCTCGATCATTAGTACAAACTTGATATGCTCATCCTTTTGAGCTGCCTGAAGTGGTCTAATGTTGTCGGACGTCCATTTGTACAAACTGCGCAGGAAAGTATCGACAGAACGGGCAATCAGCGGTTCCAAAGACAGCGAAGGCGCATGATTCGTCTCCATAAAGATAGCAGCGCGCATCACTTCAAGAGAGTAATAACTTATATTTTCCCACCGATCCCACGACTTTATGCCAGATAGATGGAAGTATACCACGGCGGTAGCTTTTTTAATCACGTCGGTCGCTGCTTCTCCTCTTACAAGAACAGCGCACTCTACAAGATCGGAAGCCAATTCAATCTTCGATTGATTTATACATGCAGCGGTAAACGCAGATAAAACCAGTTGCGTCCTAAGTGGCTCAGCCAGTGCGTGAGAGACGGAAAGCATTTCCTGCGGCCTGAAGCGGCGACGCGCATGTGCAGCTGCAAGGCCGTCGCTCCAAAGCCGAGCATCTGCTAACGCTACGCATAAACTAGCGTCGATCTCCTTGTTCATGTTAAGTAACGATATCCAAGTCAGCGCGCCGCGCGTTAATATATCAAACTCCAGAATATCTCGTACCTTTGATGAGCCACGAGCTCTAATTTTCTGAATATCTAGCGCAAATTCCTCTGGTCTAGAGTGTGCATCCCGGTAAGTCCGCCAAGCGTTTGGCGAGTAAGTAGACGAATCATTCACGCGCGATGTGAGAATATGTTGAAGAGGTTCCGGGTTGCCACTATTACAAATATACTGGACTATATTTTCAGATAAATGGTTGTCCTGCAAATCCAATTTGTCCCAATGCGCTGGATACTCGCCGTTGATGTTCCTCAGCATCGCCGTAAGAGCGGCTGCAATCATATGTTCGCCGCCCCCCGCAGCTACGAGCATCGATTTACACCGAGACCTAACTAAAGAATGCATTCGGTAACAGGTTGGATGACTAGTATTTGTTTCGTCGACACGTTCCAAAAGCGACATTGACCAAAAAGTTCTGAGAGTATTTTTTGGGTCTTGATAATCAAAATCACCCCAGAGGTATTTAGCCGTGGTTGCTGTAAAAGATTGACCACGCTCTAAGGATGACAACAAAGCCAGACGCTGAGCATCATTAGACCCAAGGCGGCGAATGCTAAGATTCATGCAAGCGTTTAGGCTTAAATTTTTTGCAATCTCCGACCTTTTTTCATGTTCAAACCCTGGAACATCTAACAGATTCAGGGCGGTGACTTCGGCTTCGAGGGCAGAGTTGAGCTCTATTGTTGAAATGCCAGTTTTGAGCTGATAAGAGGCAAGCACCAAAGCAAGCGGGAGGCCTTCAAGTTTAACAGCAAGGGAATTTGCGTTAAGGTCATTTTCGAGTTCTTTGCCAGAAGAAATGCTGAGCAGCTCTTTTGACTCTGCTAGCGAGAGCGCGTCAATCTTCAGTAAAACGGTATCGGCGGCGGTGGCTATCTTCATTTCGCGGGTCGTGATCAAAGATCTACACGATGCACCTACAACAGCGAAGTATGATAGGTCCGTGACGTCCCACACGTCATCGATGATCAGCAAGGCGGAGCGGCTTTTGAAATAAGAACGAAGAAAGGCAGTTGATGCATCAATATTTAGGAAAGTAATTGGTCGGTCGGGCAGACTCATCGTCCAATTGACATGGAGCGCGGCAATGTCTGGACTCTGACCAACGGTAACCCAAAACACACCATCAGGGTACCGAGTACGGATACGTGTATTATCTGCGATCATCGTAGCAAGTGTAGTTTTACCCGATCCTCCTGATCCGATCAGAGTGACACTTTGAGCAGTACCTGCATCCACTAAGGGCGCTAAAATCTCTAAGGCTGAGTTTATCAATTTCAATCTCGGGAGGACAGCCCTCATCACCCTTGGTGCATCGGATACGTAATCTACACGGGCTTGTTCCAGCGCACCACTATACGTTTCATCAAGCCGAGAAGTAGTAGCGGTTATATGCTTGGTTTTAGAGATTTTCTCTGTAGGCAATCCGACCGGTGCAAACTCCTTCAGAAATTTTACCAACAATCTGTGTTGGACTGCCAATGAATTCTCGATTTTGGCGATCGAAAAGTGGTCAGAATTGGGTACTTTGTATGGCTCACCAAAATAACGTGCGCCTGAAAATGGCTCTACAACCTGTTTCCGCCACCATTTTCTCAATATCGAGAATTTGTCTTCTACGATCTCTTTGCCTATGATGTTAAGTTTTTTGCTTTCTTTCAAATTAATAAAATCGTGATCAAGATCGTTCAGCCAAACATTTGTCTGCTCGAATCGGAGAACGTCCGCTTGAGTGTGCTCGAACGCTCGAGCGAGTGGTCCAAGCCAGTTTGCGTATGCCGATCCAAGTGAAGGGCTTGCTACTAAATACAAGCCTATCTTTTTGCTTGATGCTATGAGTTCACTTGCTCGCTGGACAATGTATCGCCTTGCGACGATGCCGCCCATGCTATGGCAGATAAAAACTATACCAGATGAATCTATAACATCGTCCAAAATAAAAAATTCTTTAAGAGAGTCTACTACATCTGACAAGCTGTACGTCCCAGAAAACAAGCCTGTTCCGTACTCAAATACGTAGATACCGTAGTTCTCTAGATCGCGCTCATCATGCAATATGGCAGGCCAATAAGCACCGGTAGGATGCCGCCAAGCATCTGAACTTGACAAAACACCATGAATAAATACAACAGTGTTCCCGCTCACTGATTTTCTTAGCCAATTTCCTTGCATAGATTGCCTGTACTTTTTTAAGCGCTTCGAGCGTCTACTTGGTTGACAAGGAGGCGACTGGTTCAGTGCATTCCCGTCTTGCTCTGAGAGCATCCTCTAAAAGGTGGTCATTTGGCAAGCATCTGCTGACCGCGGAGCCGGCCGAGCAGCTCGGGCTGCTCAATGTAGAAGACAATAGGGTGATCCAGCCTTTAACCTCCGCGCCAAAGAAAAGGATCTTATTCTCCTCGCTCTGCTGGCATGAAGGGATAGCAGCCGACCTAGTCGTAATACTAGGCATCGTTGATCAGGACTCGCACTGAGTGGCGGTACTGAGCGGGCTGTGATTCAGTCCTTGGGTTTTCAGCCTGAGGAGGATGCGATGGCTCCTCCAGTGCCGCTGCGATCGGATTTCGACGCGCAAGCCTTGCGCGGTCTGGCCAAGGGTTCACGTGATCCGGCGCAGACCCGCCGCCTGTTGGCGCTGTCTGTGATCGCCGCGGGTGGTCTGCGTTCGGGGGCGGCCGAGGTTGGCGTGGTCGGGTTGCAGACGGTGCGCGACTTTCGTCATAGGCTTCAACGCCGATGGCCCTGCCGGGCTGATCGACAGCAAGGCCCCTGGTGCCCGTCCGCGCCTGAACGCCGACCAGCGCGACGCCCTCAAGGCGCTGGTCGAACACGGTAGCGGGCGGCGCGCTCCCTCAAAACCATCGCCTTCGAACCGTTGACAACCCGAGGTTGACAATAGGACATTAGTCCTGTTACAAGGTTATATCGTTGGCACTGCCGCGATTACCAGGATGCCGCCCATGACGCCGCTGCGCCGAGCTTTGCCAACAGGCCAGTCAGCACTGCGTCGGCAGGGCACATCCTACCCCTCACGAGGCCGCCTCCGGGCGGCCTCTTCGTTTCAGGAGGTCTTCCTTGCGCACTGAAATCACCCTCGCCGCGGTCCCGCACATGCCGCCCCCCTTGCTGACGCCGCCTGCCCCTGCTGCCCAATCGCTGCCGGCCATCATCCTGTTCGGTCGCGACGAGCGGGGGCGGCCCCATGCCTCGCGCTTCGCCGGCAAGGAAATAGAGGGAGCCGAGGATGCTGCCCGGCAGATGGGCCTGCACCTCGCCGTTGCCGACACGGAGACCCTGCGGAGCCTCGCCGAGCGCCTGCCCGCCGGCCGGCTTTTCCCAAGCGGCAAGGGCTTCGTCCCTTTCGTGAAGGGTGACCTCTACGACCGGCTACTCGCTGCTACCGGCACCCTCGACAAGCCTAGGCCCGTCAAAGCCGCTGGTAAGCCCGTTGAGGCCCCTCAGCCCGCTGGGGCAAGCTCGGGCGGCAAGGGCGGGGTGGATGGCCCTAGCGGTGCCCCCAAGGCCCCAGGTGACTGGGCCAGCATCGGCATCGGCAGCACCGTGCTTGCTTGCCAAGGTCCCATGGAAGGCTGGTGGGAGGCGGTCGTTCTCTACACTAAGGCGGACGACCGCTTTATCCTACAATGGCGGGACTTCCCCGCTGAGCCGGAAATTGCCCGCGCTCGCAAGGATCTTGCGCTGATGCCGCCCGGTTCGCGGGAGGGGCTGGGCTAGCACCGTGGCCCATTCGCGCGAGGCCGAGTGCCGTCATCCGGTGCGCGACCTCAACAATGCCTTCCGCCGGAGCTTCTCCGGCGGGCGGGTCGTCGTCACAGCCGGCATCGCAGCCTTGCCTGAAGCTACTCGCGCCGCCGTCCCAGCGGCAGTGCGAGGCTTCGAGCGCTTCAACGCAGACAACGATTCGCACGGCGAGCACGACGTCGGGGCGTTCACGGCCAGCGATCTGCGCGCCCTTTGGAAAATCGACGCTTACGACGGCGACCTGCACGGGCATTCGCCTGACCCCGCCAACCCGGCGGTGACCGTGCGGGTGCTCACCGTCGTGCTGGCCGAGGAGTATTGAGGTGGTCGGCGGGCGCAAGCTGTCGGCCGCCGGCAAACCGACCTCCGGCCCCTGGCTGGTGCGCGGCACGGCCGACGCGAATACACCCACCGGGGTCGCACTGTTTGTGGTCGAGCCGGCGAGCGATGAACGGCTGGGCGGCTGGCCCTCCTTGATCCGCCAGGACCGGCCGTTCGCACCGGGTGATTGCCCACTGCACCTCGAGGGCGGCATCCGGCGGTTAGCCGACGCGAAGCGGATGACGGCCGTGCTGCTGTGGCTGCTGGCTGCTGGCTGCGTCCAACCTGATGCACTGCGACCTCGACCTGCAGATGCGGGCGACGATCACGGCCGCCTAGGATGTGCTCGTGCGGATCGCGCCGTACCTCGAGATATGAGCGGCAGCCTCACCCGCGTCGCTCGCCTCTCAGGTCGGCGCTCGTTCACTCTTCGCGCGTCGGCCTGCTCGCAGCGGCAGCGGCCGGGGCGCACCCGGTGCGGGCTCGTGCAGCAGATCGGCGACCGGCACCGCGAGTGCGCCCGCAATGGCCTCCAGCGTCGTGATGGTGACGTTCTCCGAGCCGCGCTCGACGCGACCGACATAGGCCCGGTCGATGCCGGCGGCCAACGCGAGCCGTTCCTGCGACAGCCCGTGCGCGACGCGCAGCCGCCGTAGGTTCCAGCCGATGATTGAGCGCGCATCCATCGCGCGAGAGGGCCAGAGCAGCGGCTTGACAATCGACGGACCGACAGTCCCGCATTACAGACGAGGCAGACGATGGACGAGGGGAACTCGATGGGGTGGCATCAGCGGATCGCGCAGGCCCTGCGCCGCATCGGCGTGGCCGCCATGGCGGTCGTGGGCCTCGTCCCAAGCGTCTGCCGGGCGCAATCCCAGTACGACGTCTTCGGCAGCGGCGCGCTCGCCATCGCCGCCTACGAGGCGAGCAAGGATAAGTGTGTTTACTCCGACAAGATGGGCGCGGCGCTTGCCGACATCGATGCCTTCCTGAACCGGCAGGACGCCTACCGCTGGGTGGAAAGTAAGCGGTTGGGGCCGGACGGGCTGACTGCCGCCCGCAACATGGCACGGATCCAGGGGGCCTCAGACTGCAAGGTCTACGGCCTCGCTATCGGCAACGCCGCCATCGTCTACTTCAACGCCGCTACCTTCGATCAGGCTGTCTTCGCCGAGTTCAACCAGCTTTTGAAAGGAGAGGGCAGGAGCATCTCAGGCGAAGCCGAGGCGCGCCCGCCGCAGCCTCCCGTGCCCGGCAGCGCCGCAGACACAATTGCCCGGATGAACGGAGGTCGCGGCATCGACAACACCCCAGCCACTCAGCCCCCCCGAAGTTCCACGCTGAAGCGACTCCCGGCGGACGATCCACCTTTGACGTCGTCCCGCTCGCAGCCGCTGCCGCGACCGTCAGTCGAGCCCTCGCCTAGGCAGGAGCGCACCCCACCCGCGCCGCTTGCGCAGGCCGCGCCCTCAGTTACCCCACCGAGTCTTACGCCGCCGAATGCGGCCCCGCAGCCTACCCCGTTCGCCGCCTCAACGTCGCTGGACTGCCGGGTGGCAGGTGATTGCAGGCTCGCGCAGCCGGCCTTCGCCTGCAACCTCGACGACGCCGCACGTATTGCCGGGGCAGGGTCCGTGCAAGGACGGGAGATGGGCCTCACGGCGGTTCGGGCTGGCACCTGCGAAATCGTCGCCGCCGGCCGCTCCCTCATGATCGAGACAACGAAGTCCCCGAACGTCGTCTACGCGACCGAGCAGGGCCGTCACGTCGGCTACTTGCCGGTCAGCGTGTTCGCGCCGGTCGATCAGGCTGGTACCACCGCCTGCCGCGTACCCGGCTTCTGCGCCGTGCGGCCGGGACCACCGATTTGGATCTGCACCCAGGCCGAAAGCCTCACGCTGCCGACGCCGGAGGCGAAGCGGGCGGCGGGATGCCTACAGATCGCTGATAGCGCTGCCCTCGAAGTCGCGACAGCTCAAGGGGAGGCCATCGCACTACTCAACATGGTCGGGGGCACTCCTCTGGTGCCGACGCTCTACTACGCCGCACGGGGCGATTTTGTCGACCTCGACCTGATATCGACACCGACGCCGACCTCGCGGGGCTGGTGCAGGCCAGGAGACTGGTGCGTCATCCCGGTGGGATCGGTGTTCTGTCCCGACCGGGCGGGCTACGAACGCATCATGAGCCAGACCGGCGATGCGCGCCGGGCAGCAGTCCTGGCGGAGCCGGCCTGCCGCCTGATGGTTCCGGGCAACGTGCTGAAGCCCGGCGGCGTGCCGGCAGCGGACAACCCGCGCAAGCTCATCGAGGTCGAGCATCCGGTGTTGAAGGGCGGCTGGGCGAGCGCGAATGCCTTCAAGGTCGTGGCCCTGGCCCCGCCCCTGCGCTTCTCCACGCAGCTCTCCGACCTCGCCGTCTCGATCACGCACGGGGCGTCCCAGGTTGCGGTGGCGCTGAAGGGCCAGGGTAGCGAGACCGCGTCTGCCACGTTCCGGTCGGGGGCGAAGGAGCGGCTGACCTTCTGCACCGAGTACGAGGGTGAGGAGAATGTCGAGGGCTTCCGCTCCTGCTACGATCAGCCGGACCGGACCATCACGCTTCAAGCGAACTGCTCCGCCAAACGGCTGGCGTTCGACGGCCGCACCTACCAACTGCGGGAGCGTCCTGCCGAGACGCCAAGGTGGCAGTTCCTCGACCTTAGCCAGAACCTGTGGGCGGACTCGCTGCCGGGTTCGACCGAGCCGATCATCAGGACCGGCTTCAGCGCCCTCTGCCCAGGGGCAAACCCTGACGCGGGTCCGGAGATTGTGTTCCGCGATGCCCGCGCCGCCTTTCCGCAGGAGCTGCGCGGGCGGTGGTTCGCCGACCGTCGCGCCTGCGCCGATCCGGGCCGCCATCAGGACGACTACGAGGGATATGCCTGGATGGAGTTTGGGCCGCAGACTCGCACAGGGGCCTACGAGTACGAGTTCCCCCAGCGCATCAACGCGGTCCGGGCGCTGGGGCGCGGGGCTTGGGAGATCGACGGCTCTCACCGCATCGACGATGCCACCGTGCCCGAGATCTTCCAATCGAGCACGTACCGGCTGACGCGCGACGGCTTCGTGCTGCGGCAACAGGGGCGGGTGTCGGAGTGGGTGCGCTGTCGGTGAGCTGCACCGAAACAGAGCAGGACGGCGACAGGCAATCTGCCCGTCAGGCGGCCCACCGCGCCGAGAGCACCTCGGCCTGTTGGATCACGGTCTGCACAGCTATGTCCTGGAGGTCGGGCGGATAGCCGTATTTACGTAGGATGCGCTTCACGAGCACACGGAGGCGGGCGCGGGCGGATTCTCGATGCACCCAATCGACCGATAGGCTACCGCGAACCTGCACGAGAAGCTCGTGAGCGATCACCCGTAGGTTCACGTCACCCATAGCTTGAACGGCGCTCTCGTTCTCTGCCAACGCGTCGTAGAAGGCGATCTCGTCGGGCGAGAGGCCCTGCTCCTCGCCCCGCTGTTGTGAGGCGCGGATTTCGCGGGCAAGGGCGATCAGTTCCTGGAGCACCTCGGCGGTCGTCAGCGCGTTCGAGTGGTAACGGGCGATGGCGGCGTCCAAACGCTCAGAGAAAGCGCGGGTCTCGACGACGTTCGTGCGGCTGCGAGATCGCACCTCGCCCGCGATTAGCTTCCTGAGCGCTTCCAGCGCGAGATTTGGCCGGTTCATCGTCTGGACCTCAGCCAGGAACTCGTCGGACAGGATCGAGATGTCCGGCGTGGTGATTCCGGCGGCCTTAAGGATGTCCACGATCTCGGTCGAGACCACCGAGCGGCTGACGATCTGCTGCACCGCGAGGTCTCGGTCAGCCGAGGACACTCCGCTACCGGGTGCCGACTTCATCAAAGCGGCCCTGACCGCCTGGAAAAAGCCGACCTCGTCCCGAATGTCGCGAGCGAAGTCCGAGGCCGACGCGAGGTTGAACGCCTTCGTCAGCGCGACCACAGCATCGTCGAAGCGGCGAAGCGCCTTCTTCTTGCCCTCCTCCGAGGTCTCCTCGGCTGCCGCCTTCTGCTGAAGGTCGAGCACCCACTCGATGGCGGACGCCATCATGGCGAGGCGTTCGCCGGCCGAGCCGTGGAGGGCCGAGGCGTAGTCGAAGCGATGGAAGATGGCCCGCACGATCTCGACCTTTTCCCGGAGCACGGCCTCGGCCGCGCCTGGCTCCATCTCGACTTCCTTGCGGTCGCCAGGGGAGTAGACGCTGAGGGCACTTTTCAAGTTCTGAGCGATGCCGATGTAATCGACGATGAGCCCGGCTTCCTTGTTGCGGAAGACGCGGTTCACCCGCGCGATGGCCTGCATCAAGCCATGCCCCTGCATCGGCTTGTCGATGTACATCGTATGCATGCAGGGCGCGTCGAAACCCGTCAGCCACATGTCCCGCACTATCACGAGCCTCAGGGCATCGGTCGGGTCCTTAGCGCGCTTCGCGATCAGGTCGCGGCGTGCTCGATTGCCGATATGCGGCTGCCAAATGGGCGGATCGCTCGCGGCCCCGGTCATGACCACCTTCAAGGCCCCTTGCGTGTCGTCTTTGCTGTGCCAGTCGGGGCGTAGCTTCACGATGGCATCGTAGAGAGCCACGCAGATGCGCCGGCTCATACACACGATCATGGCCTTGCCGCCCAGCGCGGCGGAGCGATCCTCGAAGTGCTGGACCAAATCCGCCGCGACCATGTCGAGCCGCTTGCCTGTGCCAACCAGGGCCTCGACCGTAGCCCATTTCCGCTTGAGCCGCTCTTGCTCGCTGCTCGCCTCGTCCTCAGTCAGCGCCTCGATCTCAGCGTCGAGCTTCGGCTTTTCGTCCGCGTTAAGTTCGATCCGGGCGAGTCGGCTCTCGTAGAAGATCGGGACGGTCGCACCGTCCTCAACGGCCCGGCTGATGTCGTAGACATCGATGTAGTCGCCAAAAACCGCCCGAGTGTTCACGTCCTCTTTCTCGATGGGCGTTCCGGTGAAGCCGATAAAAGAGGCGTTCGGCAGTGCGTCATGAAGGTACTTGGCGAAGCCGTAGGAGAGCGCACCGCTCTTCGCATCCACTCTGGCTCCGAAGCCGTACTGGCTGCGGTGGGCCTCGTCGGCGATGACCACGACGTTGCGGCGTTCAGTCAGGAGCGGGAAGCTCGTCTCACCTTTCTCGGGCGCGAACTTCTGCATGGTCGTGAAGATCACACCGCCGGCCTCGACTGCGAGCTTGGCCTTGAGGTCGTCGCGGTCGGCGGCTTGAACAGGCACCTGCCGGATCAGGTCCACGCAGGACGCGAAAGTGCCCATAAGCTGATCGTCAAGGTCATTGCGGTCGGTGATCACGACGATGGTCGGATTCGCCATCGCCGAGTGCTTGACGATTTGGCCGGCATAAAAAGCCATGAGCAGGCTCTTGCCCGAACCCTGTGTGTGCCAGACGACGCCGATCTTGCGGTCGCCGTTCTTAGCCGAAGCGATGACGGTTTCTCGCACGGCCTTTTGGACGGCGTGAAACTGGTGGTAGCCGGCCAGGACCTTCGCGATCTCGATGCCGTCGCGGAACACGACGAAGTCCTTCAAGAGGGCCAGGAACCGCTTCTTGTCGAACACGCCCTCGATCAGCGTCTGAAGCTCCGGCTGCCCCTTCGGCGCGATCTCGATGCCGTCAGTGGTGCGCCAGGGCATGAATCGCTCGGCATCCGCCGTGAGCGAGCCGATCCGCGCCGTCAGCCCGTCCGAGGTCACAAGGACCGCGTTGGTTCGAAAGAGGGTGCTGATCTGGGCCTTGTAGGTTTGAAGCTGGTTGTAGGCTCCAGCAAGGCTCGCAGTGCCGCTACCGGGGTTCTTCAACTCGACCACGCCGAGCGGTAGGCCGTTCACGAAAACAATGGTGTCCGGCCGCCTGTTCGCTCCGCCTTCGACCACGGTGAACTGGTTGGTGACGAGCCAGTCGTTTCCTTCGGGATCATCGAGGTCGAGCAGTCGGACGTGCCCACCCCGGATCGATCCGTCAGACCCTTCGAACTCGATCGGAACGCCCTCGATCAGCAGCTTGTGAATGCGCCGGTTCTCAGTGACGAGCGTCGGCGTCTCCGTTTGGAGCATCTTCGAGATCGCATCGTTTCGAGCTGCCTCCGGGATGCCGGGGTTTAGGCGGGCGACGGCGGCGCTCAGTCTCGGACGAAGGAGGGCCTCACCGTAGCTCGCCCGCTCCGGCGCAGCCCCGTCTGGCCCGATCTCGGCATCGGTCGCATAGGCGTAGCCGAGATCGCGAAGCTGCTCGATGAGTGCCTGTTCGACCACCGCTTCGGTTAGGAACGCCATAGGGAAACCTCCTCGACGCTCACGACTGCTGCGGCGGCCGACTCCATCAGGCGACCTCTTCCACCAACTTCACTGCGTTTCTGACGCGAAGCTCTCCGGACATCAGCTTAGGGAGAATTAGTTTGCCAAGAGCGGCCAAGGTGCGAGCCTCGGCTTCGTTCTCAGCGATCTTGTCGTTCAAAGATATAATTATATCGATTAGACTACCTCGAATATCTTCGGGGGGTACTGCAAAACAGATGCTCTCGATAACATCCGTAGGCAGCTTGCCAGTTCCGTGGCCGGATGACTCCACCTTTGAATACAGCCAATTACTCCTTTCGAGGAGGCCGTAAAGGAGGTGAACTCCGTCCAGTCGCTTTGGAATGACTGCTTTGACATCCTGATTGAACGCCACCTCCCTACGGGCTTGAGAAATGCGCACGCCGTCGTGAAGGCCCATGCCGCGCACCATCACCAACACCGAGCCGCTCGAAGCCAGACGTGTTCCGCGCCCGACGGCTGTCTCGGTAACCCGATCCTCTGCATCGAAGACGTGGATGCCTGTCATGGCTTTCGGACTGATCCACGGGATCGATCCACCCCAGAACTCCGGCTCGGCCTTAGAAGGAGTTCCTCCAGAGGAGAGATTGGCGGCCTCAGCCAATGCAAGCTGGACCCAGCCTGTCGGCAGCCCATCCTCACCGAACCGATCCGGAAAAAGCGCCGCTATCTCAGGCGCAAGGCCGGGCGGATCGCGGCCTTCCATCTTGGCGCGCACCGGCCCAAAATCGACAAACCAATCCTTGAAGATCATCCGCGCCATCCCTTCCAGGGTCTCGTTCATGCGCCGATTGAGGTCGATCTTGTCCTCAAGAATGCCAAGAAGGTCTCCGATTTTTCTCTGCTCCTGTATCGCCAAAGCAGGAACGCGGAAGTTCTCGATCATTCCTTTAGTCAGAGCGTTCCGCGTAGCGCCTGCCGCCGACATTCCAAGCATATGAGATTGCATAGGAGGCGAGATTAGATAGAAACGCAGAAATCTCGGATCGATCTTGGTTGGATCAGGTCTAATTATTGCGACGTGCTGATTGACCCTAGCTGGAATGACATGACTCGGCACTTGGCACACGCGAGCAACACTGTCTCCCGTGATGTTCAGCAAGACGTCACCGACAAAAACAGTAACTCCGTTGAGCGCATCGGCCTGCTCGGCAGAAATGAACGCAAGTCCGACGCGCTCAAATCCTTCATTCCTTATATTTTGACTTCTAATAAGAGCAAATGGCCCGGCGGAAGAATACGTACTTTTTCCGCCGCGCGGTGTCGCGCCGCTTCCAATTTTGAGGCAGCAATCCCCAAGCCGAAGTCCTGTGTTCATATGATCTGCGCAAGCCGTGTTTGAATGGCGGAGGTTAGTCGCGCTGACTCCTCGAAATGCCCCTCCAGGTCTGCCTGTAACGTTAGTATTCTTTGCTCAAACGGCGTTTCGTCGCCCTCGATATCAGCCGCGCCTACATAGCGCCCAGGCGTCAGCACAAAGCTTTGGCTTTCAATCTCGGTAAGCTTCGCAGCTCTTGAGAAACCCGGCACGTCAGCGTAGTCGTCTGCCTCCCGCTTGCCTCGCCATGCGTGATAGGCGTTTGTGATCGTGGCGATGTCGCCTTCGGTAAACTCCTTCCGGGTTCGGTCCACCATGCGTCCGAGCTTGCGAGCGTCGATGAACAGGACCTCGCCCCGCCGGTCGCGCATGCCATTGCCGGGGTTCTTGTTGCGGGCGAAGAACCACAGACAAGCCGGTATCGGTGTCGAGTAAAATAGCTGCCCCGGCAACGTGACCATGCAATCTACCATGTCGGCGCGAATGAGTTCGTGCCGCATGTCTCCCTCCCCGGACTGGTTCGACGACATCGAGCCATTGGCGAGCACAACGCCTGCCGTCCCAGCAGGCGCGAGATGGTGGACGATGTGCTGGAGCCAGCCGAAGTTGGCGTTACCAGCCGGCGGCACGCCAAACTTCCAGCGCGCATCCTCTCGCAGGCGCTCGCCGCCCCAATCGCTGTCGTTGAATGGCGGATTGGCCAAGATGTAGTCGAAGCGGAGGTCTTTGAGTTCGTCTTTGTGAAACGAGCCTTCGTTGTTCCAGCGGATGTCCGCGTCGATGCCGCGCACGGCCAAGTTCATCTTGGCGAGCCGCCACGTCGTGTAGTTCGACTCCTGGCCATAGATGGCAATGTCACCGAGCCGGCCGCCGTGGCTCTCTACGAAGCGCTCCGACTGAACAAACATACCGCCCGAGCCGCAGCATGGGTCGTAGATACGGCCGGTGAAGGGCTCCAGCATCTCGACCATCAGGCGCACGACGGATCGAGGCGTGTAGAACTCGCCCCCCCGCTTGCCCTCTGCTCCCGCGAACTGGCCGAGGAAGTACTCGTAGACGCGGCCGAGCATGTCGAGCGACTCGCCGCTCTCGCGGCCCATGGCGATGTTGGAGAATAGATCGATCAACTCGCCCAGCATGATTGTGTTGAGAGAGGGCCGGGCATAGTCCTTTGGCAGGACGCCTTTGAGCGATGGGTTCTCGGCTTCGATAGCTCGCATCGCATCGTCGATCATCGTCCCGATGCTCGGTTGCTTCGCATTCGCCTTCAGGTGCGACCAACGGGCATCCTTCGGCACCCAAAAGATGCGTTCGGCGACGTACTCATCCTTGTCCTCGGCCGCCGCTGCATCCTCCCCGAGGAGCGCAGCATGCTTCGCCTCGAAGGCATCGGAGATGTGCTTGAGGAAGACAAGCCCGAGCGCGACGTGCTTGTAGTCTGAGGGCTCCATGTTGCCGCGCAGTTTGTCGGCGGCTTTAAACATTTCGGCCTCGAAACCGAGGTTGCCTCCGTTCCCGACGGCCTTCTTCGCCGGGATGGTGTCGCTTCCCGCAATCTTCCTCGGTCGTCCGCGCTGCGCCACCGCTTCAACCCTCACATGCTCTTCGTACCAAGCAGAGCTGTATCAGCTTGCCGCCTGCTCCTGAAGCACGCGATAGACCTGCATCCGCGAGCAGCCGACCGCACGAGCGATGGCGGCTGGGCCAATGCCCTCGGCGTGCAGGGCTCGAACGCGCTCGCGGTCGAGCCGGCGAGCACCGCCAGTGTAGACGCCCTCAGCCTTCGCCCGCTCAATGCCCTCACGCTGCCGCTCCTTGATGAAGCGTCTCTCCATCTGCGCCACCATGCCGAGAACGGTCAGCACGACGTGGCCCATTTCGCCCCGTGTCGAAACATGCGGGTCGAGCACGGTGACGAAGGCCCCACGCTGCTCGGCCTCGTGGATCAGGTTGAGCACATCGCGCGTGTCGCGCCCGAGACGGTCGAGGCGGGTGACGACCAGTTCATCGCCTGGGCGTAGAAACTCGATGACGGTGGCGAGTTCGGCCCGGCCGTGGCGCGAGCCCCCAGAGACTTTCTCTGAGCGAACGATGCCGCAGCCTTCGGCTTTGAGGCGAGCGAGTTGGGTGTCGAGATCTTGGTCGAGGGTGCTGACGCGGGCGTAACCGATGCGGGCCATGGGGTGTCACCTCAAGGTGTTAGGCCCAAGGTCAGTACCGTAACGTCAAATAGCCCCGTCAACCCCGATGTGACGCTAGCCGGCCTCGAAGAGTTACGTCACGCAGGGGTATACCTTGGAGTTACGCCTGCTACGTGGAAACACAAAAATGCCGTTCCATTAAAATCGTTATTCAGCATCCCGTATGTTCAAAAGTCCCTCCGCAATCGCCGAGGTCAACAGCTTACTCGGCCCTCTCGCTTTTTCACCAATAAACTCTACACGATATTTCGCCCGACTTACCGCGACATAAAGGCGATTATGGGAAGCATAGCTCAGAAAATTCTTGCTGCTTTCATTGAGATCGTCTGCCGCCGGAGGAACTCGGCCTCCATCGATTCCGACAAGAACCACTGCAAAGAACTCTAGACCACCAACGTAGTCAGCATGACCGATAATCATCTGCCCCGACGCACTTGCTGATTTTACTGCCAATGAATCTCCACGCTTGCGTAGAACTAAATGCGCTTTGTTTTTTTCATGCGCAAAGCTAGAAAGTTTATCGAGTATTTTCTCATCCAACGTGACAATCAATATTTCGCTGCGCTTACATCCGAGATCTTTTTGTAGCTGCTCAGCCCGCTCGAACGCGACATCGATCATCGCTGATTCGTTTGGCACGCTAAGAAATACTGGTGCTTCAGACAACCTTTCCTCAGCGTCAGTGAAACCCGAAGCGGTATGATCGAGCGGGTTGTCAAAATTCGTGAACAGCGTTGCACCTGACGACACGATTGAAAAGGCGAGATTAACAATATCAGGCGACGACCGAAATACTGTATTTATACGCTCACCTTCATTTGAGGATTCATCGCCCTCCTGCGCCGTAAGGCCGAGCGTAATATCGTGGGTAGTCCAGCCTCTATCTCCAACCGCCTGAGAACGGTCGACCGAATAAGCTATAGCGTAAGGACCCGAAACTTTAGTAAAGAAATGGAATATGCTCAACTCATTAATGTTGAACAAGTGAGTTTCATCTATAAAAATAGCATCATATCCATCTCGGACACGACGCCTGCGCCAGATTGGGGTGTCTAATTGACCTATAGCGGAAATGACCACGTCATCAGTATCGAATTGCCCCACGGCACCCAGTCTCTTTTGATATGCCCTAAAAACAGTATATACGAAGCCCTTGTCCGAATTACTTGATATAGGAACTCCATATTTTAAAGGCGGAAGCTTCTTGTAAACATCAAGATTTTCCGCAGCGCGACCTTTAATAACGACGCTTATTTCATGCTGAAGCATTTCTGCAAGCTTCCACTTATCGTCTGCGCGCATGAAGCTTGCAAATTTTTCCGATAGAAACCTCTCATGTGATGGAAAATCTACTTCCATGACCTCAGTTATAGACTCCATAATATAGAGTAACTGAAGCCCTTTCGACTCCATCGCATCACGATCAATAAACTCGGACGCACTGATCGATTGCCGCAATTCCTCCGCGCATAATTCAGACAGAGTACAAACCTTCAGGGTTTGCGAACTCGAATTTCTGTCTGCACTAACATAGATTTGCCCACCCATCACATTGAGGACATCAAGTATGGATCGCTTAGTGGCATCGCTATGGGTAACAAATACAAGATTGAGATTCTGATCCTCCTGTTCTGCAGCTTTCAACGAATAAATAGACTTGAGCATCAAGCACAAGGTTTTCCCTGTTCCTGCCGCCCCTTCAATTCGATATGGGACGCCAAGCGGCGCCTCCACAAATCTACGCTGCTGAGTCGTCATCAAGGGTAGCCAGTCGCTATAGGCCTTGAATAGCGAATTGGTACTTTTCCCATCCACGTCAGCAAGTGTTGATACATTTAGCTGATTACCAGCCTCAACATTACCTGTGCTAGAAATTTTCTTTATAGTCAGCTTTCCGCTTGTTTCCGTGATGAGTTCATAAGCTTTCCGGAAATTTGTAAGGCCAGCAATTTCCTTCGCTGCATCCCCCCCCTCATGTCCAGCTTTGTAAGCAAGAATAAAATTCCCTTTATGCCCACGCTTAGCAAGCCGTTCACCCCATGGATCTTTCTCAAGAGTTATCCTGAAAGGAGCCGGTTGATACCCTTTACGGACAAAAAGAACGGCCTTGGAAGTACCAGAGAATACCCTTTCCGAAAATGTCAACGTAAAACCTTGCCACAGTTTCTTCGAGAAACGTATCAACTTCTGAAATGCGAATAGTGTATCGGATCTATTCATTCCACTGAATATTTCAGATTGCTCACAATCTATGATAAGGTACTTCGACGTAGGACTTTCACCCCCTCTAATCATAAATATTCCATCGTTATTTGAAACAGCATTAATCCTTGCTGCAATCTCAGTTTCATGTTTTTCGCCCATAAGACAGCATGCGAGATTAGCCCCGGCTTCGTACTCGGTTGATTGCAAAAATCGATTGCTTACGAACTCGTCAATCGCTTGCAAGTCTAATACGATGTATTTCATTTTTCTTCCAATCAACGTGGCTGTCTTATTACAATATTATTTGCATAATCTTCATCTAAGTCTTCAATGCCAATTCTCCCAAACAGGTTGGAAAAAACCTGCATGAAATGTTCTAGTTGAGGGGATGGAACCTCACCTAACGGCATCGCAAACGTTTCGTGCTTAAAATTCAAAAGCTGCGTTAAATGTGGAAGATCTTGGAATAATTGATCATCTTTATCTATCCCCTCTGATATTTTTTTTGCTAGCACGCGAGGGATATTTGCGACCTCACGGAGAAGGGCAACGAATCCGTCCTTACTCCCTCCCTCTGTTACCTGCTCAAAAAAATAGTATCCACTAAGCTTATGATAAACCAGCTCCTTCAAAACCGCTCTTGATAAACTCGCGTTTTCAATGTATAGTTTCTTTATATGCTCTGTAGAGCTTATTTCAAAATCTTCTAAGAACACGATTTTTGAAACAATCTCAGCGAACTTTGGAAGGCCCTTTTTTATTTTTGGAACAGCAGACTCTGCCATAAAAATATTCATCAATATATCATGTGGGGTTTGAGAATTTAACAAGCTGATAGCTACGTCGACGGCTGTCATTGAGGAGTGCAGACGAGACTCGGTATCGCTTATTGCTCTTGTTTTGAGAATTTCCGCGCCATCACATTGGAGCCAATCATCTAATGTCACGATTGGTATATAGTTCAAGACTGGAAATTTTTCTTGAACTATGTCACACCTTGCAGTAAGTACAATGCCGTATACAGCAGAATTCTCGTACCTCAGAGCTCTTGCGCATGAGAAAATGGATCCCTGATCGATCGAACCCAGGCGAGGCTTGAGTATATTCATTTTATTATAATATGCGCCTTTTGAGGTACTAAAACCTATCATTATGATCGCCGTTTGAAAAGCGGCCGTGCATACCATAATTGCTCTTGCGTGAGCTTCAATTCATTTCCCAGCACTACCCTCCGCAACCGATTTTTTTAATTGATGCACAACTCGTCGCCCAGCTCTTAGGAGTGCTCAATACAATTTTTGGCACTCGTCGTGGAACGAGTCCGTAAACAAATACCGTTGGGGGGCGATATGGATGTCGACGCGCGGTTCGTAGCAGAAGGTGAAGCGGCGAAAGCAGGTCGGTCGCGTCAGGGTGAGCTTCCTGACCCAGCAGTGCCGACCCAAGCGCTCACATCAGTCGATTCCGCAGCGCGCGATGCGAGGCAGGATCTCGCATGCCCGGCATTCCCGACGACGGCGGTTGTAGTGCTTATCTGCAATTCGGAGGCGCGAAAGCCGTTATCGCGTCCCGCAGCAGGTGCAGGGGCATCAGCACGAGAGCGCCGAAGTGGTTGACCTCTATCTCCCTGCGCTGCCGCTGGTCGCGGGCCTTGGCCGTAAGGCGCAGAAGGTCAGAATTCCTGCACAGGAACCGGCCGGCCTGATCTAGGACTTGGTGCGCCATCAGGAAGTTGCCGAGTTCATCCGCGATGGTGAAGTGGCAGCGCGGTTTGCCTCCGCTGCTTGGCAAGGATAACTCCTTCGAACCGCTTCGCATCGGTAACGACGCCGCCCTCGAACTATGCAGTCTCGGCGTCCTCGACCCTCAGGATGCCGACGCGCGCGCACAGCTCATGGATTGGCACGGACGCCGAAAGGTTTGGCTCGGCTTGTAGGATGCGTTTGACGAGCGCCTCTGGCGAGCTCGCGTCCACAAGGTCCTTCCTGCTGATCAGCATCCGCGCAGCCCTTCTTATCGCGAAGTCGATCCATTAGACCCCCACGCACTCGCGATCCCAGGTACGGGTATACAAGCTACGTCTCTTGCGAGCGTTGCGAGGTCAAAATGACGGTATCGAGCGGCTTCACCGTGTGTTCTATGTCCCTGAATGGCATCGGCACGGCTGTCAGGAATGCCGACCCTTGAAGCGGTGCTTTTCCACCAGTGCCGTAGCGCATGGCTCGGTGCTTTGCGTCGATTGTCGAAGCCGGGCTGTTTGCGAATCCAACCAGCAAGGTGATTGACGGTGCCCTTCGAGGCATGGCGCTCGCCATGTCCCGTGCTTCGGCCGTAGAACAATGGCCCACGCCTTTTTTCTCGAACAAAGTCTAGGAAACCTGCCTCAACAAGCGCCGGGTGCAGTGGTACGACCCGCTCTGAACCGGCATTCTTGAATGTGCCGCCGTCCTCAGCGGGTCGCAGCTCCATCGCGAGGATACCATCGATTTCGCGCACGCGCTCGGCCCAGAGTTGTGCGAGTTCGCCCGCTCTCGCACCGGAGCACGTTGCCAGCAGGGGTATCCAACGCCGAGCTACATGCTCCTGTTTGGCAGCAAGTGCCAAAAGTGTCGCGACCTCCGTGTCTTCGTAGGGCAGCATACTTGTGCCGGCTATGCGCTTAACTTTCACACCAATTCCCGCCGCTACGTTCTGCGAAATCAGACCGCTGCGTACGCCGTGGGCTAGGAGGGCGTGGATGCATGCGAGGTAGGTGCCGTTGATGTTGCTGGCCGAACGGCCTTGTGCAATCAGCTTGTCTTTCCAAGTCGTGATGTCTTCGACCGTCAGCCGAGCAGCAGGCTGGTCATCGACGTGGAGGCGTAGGGACACAAGAACGGGCTTCCATGTTGCCAGCGTAGCAGGGGACGGCCTTGTCTCCCTCTGCCAATGCTCGAATATGCTGAGGAGGGTGATGCCTGACGCTGGGGCTCCGGTTGCAATCGCTGGGAACCGAGCAGCTTTTGGGTCTGGTGTATAGTCGCCCTGCGCGGCTCGCTTCATTGCCCAGCCCGCATCGAGCGCGGCCTCGGCGACCTGTTGCAGTAGCTTAAGACGGCTGCTTGGTGTCACTTCGAGCCCATGACGCGTTAGCACCCAAGAGGCTAGGGTCTGTCATCGCTTGAGCCAATCGAGGGCCGCGGCAAGACAGAGGACGCCCATGAAGCTGACGGTCGTCTTCT